>JBDTUL010000008.1:0-31238 GCA_040007735.1 Gammaproteobacteria bacterium
AATTCAAACCCGGCGATGAAGTGTTCGGCACCAGCGGCGGCGCGTTCGCCGAATATGCACCCGCGTCGGAAAAGAAAGTCGTATTGAAACCCGTCGGCATCACGTTCGAGCAGGCGGCCGCCGTGCCGATCGCCGCACTCACGGCCCTGCAAGCCTTGCGCGACAAAGGGCACGTCCAGGCGGGGCAGAAGGTGCTGATCAACGGCGCATCCGGAGGCGTAGGCACGTTCGCCGTGCAGATCGCCAAATCGTTTGGCGCGGAGGTCACCGCGGTATGCAGCACCCGTAACGTAGAACTGGTGAAGTCGCTGGGCGCGGACCACGTGATCGACTACACCAAAGAGAATGTGCTCCAGAGCGCGCAACTGTACGACGTGATCCTGGACAACGTCGGCAACCTGCCGCTGCTCGCGTCCCGGAAAATCATGACACCTAAAGGCGTCATGGTAATGGTGGGCGGAGGCGGGCCCGACAACGGCAACTGGATCGGCCCGATGGGCGGCCCCGTCAAGGCGCTGCTGCTGTCGCCGTTCGTGGGTCAGCAGTTCGTCATGATCCTGGCGGAGATCGACAAGGCGGACCTGATGACCCTGAGAGAGATGCTGGAGACGAAGAAAATTACTCCGGTCATCGATCGAACCTATCCACTGACTGAAGTCCCGTCCGCCATCCGTTACCTCGAAGAGGGCCACGCCCGCGGAAAAGTGATCATCTCTGTGCCTTGACGGTGTCCTCGCGCAGCGACTGCGCGGCGAGAACGTAGTGGATGGCAGCCCAGAGGTTTCACGACCACGGTGATGCGAAGAGCCCACCGCAATGACAACGGCAAGCCACGCGCTGAGCTCACCGATGCTCATGCCGTGCGAGCGAATGAAGAACGGCGAATAGAACATGTTCACGCCGTAGGCGGCGAACGGATGCAGCCCGGCCGCGAATGAGAGATGGCGGAACGAGCGCCTCGACCAGAGTCCGCTCATCACCTGCCGGAAGGGAATGGGATCGGCGTTCGTGGCAACGGCGTGCTCGGAGAACCCGCGCGGTGGCTCGCGCAAGGTCAGCTTCACCAGCAACGCCAGCGCCAGGCCGGGCGGCCCCACCAGAAAGAACGCCGCGCGCCAGCCGTAAACCTGCGCCACCTGCCCGCCAACCACGAAGCCCAGAGCACCGCCGCCGTACACACCCATCGAATAGATCGACAACGCGGTGGCGCGTTTCCCGGGCTCGAAGTAGTCGCTGATGATGGAATTCGGTCACTTGGGGGGTGTAGGGATGTCAAAAAGCATGGATGCTTTTTGCCAAGGCCCCGCGTCGGATTGCAGCGAAACCCGTGGCTTCTGACTACTTGGGTCTTCGTTGTGCGTCACCTAGGGGACCGGTCTAACGGCCGGTCCCGAACACCCCCCAAGTGAACGAGGCGCCGCCCGCGCATGACTTCACTTTCGTCGCGGGAATCGCCAAGCAAGACCAAGAGCCCTCAATCGCCGGGCGGCTGAGAGAGAGGTGCCACCCGTTAAATCAAGCCAAGGGCCTCAATCCTCCGTCTGCATCCGCAGAAGCGCCACATTCCCCCCGGTGGCGGCCGTATTAATCGTCATCACCCGCTCCGTACCGAACCGCGCCAGGTAAAGCGGCCCGCCAGCCTTGGGCCCGGTGCCAGACAACCCGTGCCCGCCGAACGGCTGCACGCCCACCACCGCGCCAATGATGTTCCGGTTGATATACACATTCCCGGCAGCCGAGGCATCGAAGATGCCGCGAGCCGTAGCTTCGATGCGTGTATGCACGCCGAGCGTCAACCCAAACCCTGTGGCATGCAGTTGCGCCAGATGCTCATCCAGATCCTGCGACCGATAGCGCACCACATGCAGCAGCGGCCCGAAATGCTCCGCATGCAACGCCTTGATAGAGTCGATAGCAAACAAATGAGGCGCGATGAACGTGCCGCTCACGCAACTCTTGTTGACGGGTGCGGCATGTAGCAAACGCCCCGCCGTCGTAAGCTCTGCCACATGCGCCGACAACCCAGCCAGCGCAGCCTCATCAATCACCGGCCCCACATCCGTCGCCAGATCCGCCGGGTCGCCGACCCGGAGCTCATCCATCGCACCCTTGATCATCTCGACGACGCCGTCCGCAACATCCTCGTGCACATACAACACGCGAAGTGCCGAACAACGCTGGCCCGCGGAGTGGAACGCCGAGCGCACCACGTCATCCACCACCTGCTCGGGCAACGCAGTCGAATCAACAAACATGGCGTTCTGCCCGCCGGTCTCCGCAATCAACGGAATGATCGCGCCCTCGCGATTCGCAAGTGTCTTCGCAATGAGCTTCGCGGTGGCAGTGGAGCCCGTCATCGTGACGCCGGCAATGCGCTCATCCGCCACGAGCGCGGCCCCCACCGTTTCTCCTGGCCCGGGCAACAAGTGAAGCGCATCAACCGGAACACCCGCCCGATGCAGCAGCTCGACAGCCACTGTTGCTATGAGCGGCGTCTGCTCCGCAGGCTTGGCAAGCACGCTGTTACCGGCGGCAAGAGCAGCAGTGATCTGCCCCATGAAAATGGCGAGCGGGAAATTCCAGGGACTGATGCAAACAAACGCGCCGCGCCCGTGCAGGCTGTACAGATTCTGCTCGCCCGTCGGCCCCGGCAGATGCTTCGGCGGACCAAACTGCTCGCGAGCCTGAACCGCGTAGTAGCGGCAGAAATCCACAGCCTCGCGTATTTCCGCAACGGCATCGCCGAGCGTCTTGCCCGCCTCACGCACCAGCAGTGACAGGAATCGATCACGCTCGGTTTCGAGCAAATCCGCAGCCCGCTCCAGAATCTCAGCGCGCGCTTCCGCGCCCTGCCGCTCCCACAGCGGCTGCGCCGTAAACGCAGCGGCCACAGCCCTCTCGACATCCGCAACTGTAGCGTCGGCCACAAACCCCACCACATCCTCGTGATCTGCGGGGTTCTTGACGGGCACCTCACGGTTACCGACCCGCGCGCCCGACACGATGGGCGCTGCACGCCACGCGGTGCTTTCCAGTGCGCGCAGTGACGAGAGCAATGTCTGCACCTCGTCCGCGTCATTCAGATCGAAGCCCGCCGAATTCCGCCGGGCCGCACCGAACAGCGCCGCGGGCGCCGGAATGTGCGGGTTCGGGATCGACGCCAGCGACTGAATCTTGCCGGCCGGGTCTTCGATCAACTTCTCGAGCGACACACTTTCGTCCATGAAGCGATTGACGAACGAGGTGTTCGCGCCGTTCTCTAGCAAGCGCCGAACCAGATACGCGAGCAAATCCTTGTGTGCCCCCACCGGCGCATACACCCGCACCTGCGGCAGGTCTGGAATGCACTCACGCGCAGCGGCATACGCCAGGTCGCCCATGCCGTGCAGCCGCTGGAACTCGAAATCGCGCTTCGCGCCAGCCATTTCGATGACGGCGGCAATGGTGTGTGCGTTGTGGGTGGCGAACTGCGGATAGATTTCCTTCGGGTTCGCGAGCGCATACCGCGCGCACACGAGATAGGAGAGATCCGTCGCTACCTTGCGAGTGAATACCGGGTAACCCGGCAACCCCATTTCCTGGGCCCGCTTGATCTCGGTGTCCCAGTACGCGCCCTTCACCAGCCGCACCATGAATCGCCGGCCGATTTCACGGCCGAGCGTGACGAGCCACTCCAGAACGGCCGGTGCCCGCTTCGAATAGCACTGAAGCGCCAGGCCCAGGCCCTGCCAGTCCGCAAGCGCGGGGTCTCGCGCCAGCGCCTCGATAATGTCGAGCGACACGTCGAGTCGCGTGGCTTCCTCAGCATCGATGGTCAGGTGGATTTTGCCGGCGCGCGCCTTCAGCGCCAGCGTTCGCAGGCGCGGCAGCATCTCCGCGAACACGCGCTCTCGAGTTGCGTACTCATAGCGCGGATGCAACGCCGACAGTTTCACTGAGACGCCATGCCCAGCGTAGATACCGCCTTTGCTCGCAGCCGCGGTGGTTTCAATGGCGTGCTGGTAAGACTTGAAGTGGCGTTGCGCGTCGGCCGCCGTGCGCGCCCCTTCGCCAAGCATGTCGAACGACGCAATGGAATCCGCGTCGTTGGCGCGGCCCAGCGCTTCCTCGATGGTGCGGCCGAGAACGAACTCGTCTCCCATGATGCGCATCGCCTGGCGAATGGCCGTGCGCAGAACGGGTTTGCCCATTCGACCGAGCAACGAACGAACGACACCGTTACCGGAAAGCTCGTCATCGAGCTCGACCACGCTGCTGGAAAGCATGAGCGCGCGAGTGGTGGCGTTGACGAGCGCCGAGTCGGATTGTGCTTTGTGCTTGCTCCAATCCCCAGAGCGCAGCTTCTCGGCGATCAGATGATCCGCGGTCTCGCTGTCCGGCACGCGCAGCAGCGCCTCGGCCATACAAAGGAGGGCGATGCCTTCTTCCGTGGAGAGGCCGAACTCTTGAAGAAATACCTCGAGCACGCCGCGCTCGGCTCTACGGCCCCGGGCATGCGCGACGATGGCGCGGGCCTGCGTGACGATTCGCTGGCGATCCGGGTCGGGTAGCTGCACGCGTTCCAGCAACCCCGCCACGGCACCGGCTTCATCTGCGTAAATGAGCTTCCGGATCGCGGCGCGCCGCTCGGCCAGGGCGGCTGACGGGGGGGCGGCCGGGGCGGTCGAACTCTTTCTTACTGCGTTTTCCACGAGTCATTCCACGGAGTTGGGACTGGAGTAGCGAAAATGCCATCGAACCTAGAGAATATGGCTCTGATTTAAACGGTTAAGCAGTGTTTTGTCTTTTGAAAAGGCGGTTTGCCAGTGAAAACACCTACCGAAGCCCGCGAGCCCAGGCTGGACGTCATTGATCGCAAGATTCTGCAGATTCTGCAGCGGGAAGGGCGCATCTCGAACGTGGACCTGGCAAAGCGGGTGCACCTCAGCCCGACGCCCTGTTTCGAGCGCGTGCGGCGGCTGGAGGAATCCGGTTACATCGAGCGCTACGTGGCGGTGCTGAATCCCCACAAGCTGGGCATGGGTCTGCTCGCGTTCGTGGAAGTGTCGCTGGATAAAACCAACCCCACCGCGTTCGACCGCTTCCGCGCCACCGTCGCGGGCATGGCCGAAGTACAGGAATGTCACATGGTGGCGGGCGGCTTCGACTATCTGATGAAGGTGCGCATCACAGACATGGAAGCGTACCGGCGTTTTCTCGGCGACCGCGTTTCCGCGCTACCCGGCGTCAACCGCACGCACACGTATTTCGTGATGGAGGAAACCAAGGCGACCCAGGAGATCGCTGTTCCATAGGAAAAAAGTCGCCTGCGGGCTGCGCGGCCCGGCGCTTTTTCGGACAGCGCCTTGGTTTTCGGCGGCTGCGCGCCCCGGGCAAAAAGCGTGGTTTTTTACCGCCTGGCAATGTGCGTAGCTACGCCCGGGCCGGGTATGCAGCGGGTTTGTCGAGCAGCGCACGGCGAATCTGAATCGGCTGCGTGCCTGGCTGGCGAACGGCTTAGCCGATGCCGCTGAACTCCGCTTCGATGATTCCCGATTCATCGAGCGGGTTGTCGTTCGTCGCGGGCAGGCCTGCGTAGCCGGCCGTGTGCTCGGCGGACGTGATGGTGTTGAACAGCAGCATCGTTACCGTCATGGGGCCCACGCCGCCCGGGACGGGTGTGATGTAAGACGCTTTCTGCCGCACGCCTTCGAAGTCCACATCGCCGACGATCTTGCCGTTGGGCAGCCGGTTGATGCCCACATCGATGACCACCGCGCCGGTCTTCACCATCTGCGGCAGGATCAGATTCGGCTTGCCCGCCGCCACCACCAGAATATCCGCAAGGATGGTGTACTGAGCGAGGTCGCGTGTCTTCGCGTGGCAGATGCTGACCGTGGCTTCACGTTGCATGAGCATCAGCGCCATGGGCTTGCCGACAATGTTGCTCGCGCCAACGACCACCACGTTGCGCCCTTCGACCACGATGCCTTCGTATTCCAGGATGCGCACCACGCCATAGGGCGTGCAGGGCGGGAACACCGTATCGCCGACCACCAGGCCGCCGACGTTATAGAGATGAAAGCCGTCGACATCTTTCTTGGCGTCGATGGTTCGCAGCACGCGGCTCATGTCTATGTGCGCGGGCAGCGGCAACTGCACGAGGATGCCGTGGACGGTGCGATCGCTGTTCAGCTTTTCGATTTCGGCGACCAGCGCGTTCGTGTCGATGGTGGCCGGCAGTTCCTTGCGGAACGACTGGATGCCCACTTCGGCGCACGCCTTCACTTTGTTCGCGACATAAATCGCCGAGGCCGAGTTGTCGCCCACGAGGAGAACCGCGAGACCGGGCGTCACGCCTGTCTTGCGGCGCAGGGTTTCGACCCGCACCTTGCACTCTTCGCGAATGCTGGCTGCAACCTTCTTGCCGTCGATGATCTTGGCGGACATGCGCTCCTCGAATGGTCGTAATCGTGGCGGAAACAATAACATCAATAGCTTAACGACTTAGATTGTAGAATCCGCGACCCATGGCCAGTTCTCGCACTCCGGCGTCGAAGCGCACCCCGTCTGCACCACGCAGTGGCCCAACCGATGCGGCCACCGTGGGGCGCCACATTGGGGCAACCGTCCGGCGCCTGCGTGGATCCATGGGGCTGACGCTGGGTGAAGTGACCAAGCGCTCCGGAATCAGCCGCGCCATGCTGAGCCGGCTCGAAACCGGCGACGTGATGCCGAGCCTGGAAACTCTGGTGGCCCTGACGGATGCGCTGGGTGTCGGGCTTTCCTCGTTGTTTCAGGAAATCGGCACCGGCACGGCCTCCGCACAGCACGTTCACCGCGGTGAAGGTCTGGAAGTGGTGCGCCGGGGTACCACGCGCGGCCACACCTATCACCTGCTCGCCGCGGACCGCGGTCCGCGCCGCGCGTTCGAGCCTTTCCTGGTGACGCTCACGGACAAGAGCGAAGTGTTTCCCGGGTTCGAGCACCCAGGCGTCGAGTTCATCCACATCCTCGAAGGGTCGCTCACCTACAAGCACGGCAGCGGCAGCTATTTATTGAAGCCCGGCGATTCGCTTACGTTTCCCGGCTCCGCGCCGCACGGGCCGGAGAAGCTGATCCGGCTTCCCATCCGGATGCTCTCCATCATCATCTATACCGGCACCCCCGAGGACTAACGCTCATGTGTGCCGGCGCGCTACCACGAGGTAGCCCGGCACGTCCTGAAGCCGCTCCTGCCGAAGCGTTTCGTGCGTAAGAGATTCGAGCGCGAAGCCGGCAGAGAGCAAGGCGCTGCGAACGTAAGATTCGGCGTGGGTATAGCGGCCATGGGCTTCGAGCTTGTGGTTCGTGCCGTCTTCGGCCGCCAGGATTTCTACCGTAAAGATCACAGTCGCTGACGCGCGCAGAGAACCATGCGCTGCGCGCAGTGGTTCGTCCAGCGCGCCGAAATATACCAGGGTATCCACAAGCAGCACGGCATCGAACTCGCTGGGCCGTGTGCGCATGAATGCGCAGAGCTCTGCAGTCACCAGTTCGTCATACACGCCGCGCGCGCGAGCCTGCTCGATCATTTTCCCGGAGAGGTCTACCCCGATCAGCCTGCTGCACTGGGCGCGGATCAACGGGCCGCACAGCCCGGTTCCGCAGCCGCCATCGAGAACGACGAGCGACGCAGGCTCTTTCGAGTAGCCAGCCAGCGCCGTCGCAACCAGTGAGGGCGCGCGATAACCCAGCTTCTCCAGGTTGTCGTCGAAGCCGGCGGCTGAACTGTCGAAAAGATTCTGAACGTATCCATCCGGCGCGCGGTCCGGCACATTTCGATTCGAGGTTGCGGCTGCCATGTGGCGCGCCTTCGCATTCGCAGGATCATGCAGGGACCACTGCGCGTAGACCTCCGCCGCTTCGCCCGTTCGCCCCAGCTCATACAGCAGCATTGCCAGCGCTTCGTGCGCGCGAAAGTAATCGGGATCGCGAGCCAGCGCCGTATGTAATGCGTTTACGGCTTCGTCGAACTCGCTTTCATTGCGCAGGCAGATGCCGAGGTTGTACCAACCTTCTGCCATCGAAGGCGACACCTCGGTGACCCTTCGATACGCAGCTTTCGCATCGGCTGCACGCCCCGCCGCCACGAGCAGGCTTCCCAGCGTGTTCCACGCAGAGCCGTTGCCCGGCGCGTAGACCAGGCATTGATAGATGCACTTCCGCGCCGAATCGGTGTCCCCGCGATGAAAGTGCAGCAGGCCGAGGTAGTAGAGCGCTTTTGGGTCGTTCGGGCGTTCGCGGAGCACGCTGCGGTAGCCGGCTTCGGCCTCGTCGAAGCGCCCCTGCTTGTGCGCGGACATTGCGTCGCCGAGAACGTCAGTCGGCGACGGCATGAGGGGAGCTTTCGTGAGCGCGGCGGGTTCGCATGCGCACCGTCATAGCCGGCTGTCTGCCTATCGCGACCCACGCCTCGCGCGGCGCCGATGTTCTCTTCTAATCCAGTGAGCGATTCGAGTGAGGCATATAGACGGTGACACCGACCGAGCGTTCGATAATCGGGTGGTCTATAGCCGTGCAGCGTATGTACGTCAGCGAGATATTGGCCTGCCGCGGCGGTGCAGAGACTGGCTGATAGAGCGCGCGTCAGGGCTGGGGTGTCAGCCGTTTTCCATGGCGCCCGGGGTTGCCATGACCTTTGTTTGATCGGGTTGGGGGTCCAAAGGGTGATTCGATGGTGTACCCGGGGGCGTATCGCCTGCTGAAAGTTTGAAGAAAGGGGGAGTTGATATTTGTGTCAGGTTGTGCAGGTTGAAAGGAAAAAGGTACGACTCTGATTTTCGCAGCTACAATGCGCGCCCCTTTAACGTTAGTGAGTTATCTATGGCCGCAAAGAAAAAAGTCGTTCGCCGTGGCAAGCGCGTCCTCTGGACCGGAGCCGATCTGAAGATGCTGCGCAAGGAAGCGGGCAAGAAGAGCCTGTCGCAGCTGGCCAAGGCCCTCAAGCGCAGCGAGGCTGCGGTGCGCTTCAAGGCCTCGTTCCATCGCATTTCCCTGCGACTGAAGTAAGAGTCAGCGTCCTCGAATCGGGCGGCGGCTCCGCGTCGCCTGCTTCAGACGCACGGACTCGGTCGGATAGACTGCGGTCGAACAGACCCTGTCGGAACCTTCGGTCGCACCCATAGTTAGAGAAGGAATCGGCTAACCGGGAGCGAACAGGGTTTCGATATGAAAACGGCGGGTTTGTGGGTTCTGCTGGCGCTGGGTGCCTCGGGAGCCGCGTGGGGCGAGGATCAACAGGTTGATCCGCCGGCGCGCGTAGCCCGGGTCAGCTACGTTGACGGCACCGTTTCCTTTCAGGCGGCCGATGGGTCGCCGGGGGAACCAGCCACCCTCAACCAGCCGGTTACCTCGGGAGATCGAGTGCTCACGGATGAGCACTCCCGTGCCGAGCTCAGTCTCGGTACGGCCGTCATTCGCCTCGATAGCGGGGCTGTCGTCTCTTTCACGAACCTCGACGGCGATATCGCGCAACTGCAGGTGGATGCGGGCACGGTGAGCGTGCGCCTGCGGGAAATCGCGCCCGGCGAGACATTCGAAGTCGATACACCCAGCCACGCGCTGCGCCTGCTGCGCGCGGGCGATTATCGGATCGAAGCCGCCCCGAATGGCGCCACGCGCGTGGCCGTTCGCGATGGTGATGCGGAATTGAATCTGGGCTCAGGGGTCGCGCATGTGCGGGACCAGCAGCAGGTGCGGCTGGACGCAAGGCCCGCGCCGGGCGCGCCGCTCGGTGGCGTGCAGACATTAGGCGCGCCGGACGATTTCGATACCTGGTCGTTTGAACGCGAACGCCAGCTCGCTGCCTCGGATGCGGAGGCCACGCGCTATGTGTCGCGCGAAGTGGTGGGCTACGAGGATCTCGACGCAAATGGCACGTGGCAGTCCGATCCGGAATACGGCGAGGTGTGGACGCCGACGACCGTCGTCGCCGGCTGGGAGCCTTATCGATTTGGTCGCTGGACCTGGGTTTCACCCTGGGGCTGGACGTGGATAGACGATGCTCCGTGGGGATTCGCTCCGTTTCACTACGGGCGCTGGGCGTATGCCCGCGATCGCTGGTGCTGGGTGCCGGGGCCGCGGCAGGTGCGGCCGGTCTATGCGCCCGCGCTGGTCGGGTGGACGAGCGAGCGCGGTGATCGGGACGATCGTCGCGATCGCGGTTCGGGACGACTGCGTGAGCGGCCGCGGGAGTGGTTTCCGCTCGCGCCTCGCGAAGTCTATGTCCCGAGACATCAGGCCAGTCCGCGGTATTTGCGCAATGTGAACACCGCCAACACGGTCATCATCAACAACACTGATATAACCAATGCTTATCGCGGCAGGGGCGACTCTGCGGTCAGAGGCGCGAACCGCGGCCTTATGCGCCAGCCCGTGACGAATGTGCCTGCCGTCGTTTCGCCCACGCGCACGTATCGGGCGGGTGAGCGGGCCGGCGACAGAATGAGGGACCCAAATGAACCTTCGGGCGCTCGCGAGGAACGTGAGCCTGCTCGCGATAGAGTGAACGTGCCGCGAGCACCGACCGACCGGCGCGTCATTCAGGGGATGCCGCCCCCTGACACTGAGAATGTGAGGCCGGTACCTTCTGCGCCGCCCGTTGTGCGGCCGGCGCCCGTGCCTGTGAGGCCTGCACCGCCTCCGCCGGTTCAACAGCCGCAGCCCGTGCGACCGCCTCCACCGCCGCCCCCGCAACCTCAGGCCGCGCCCGCTCAGCAGCAGCAGCAGCAGCAGCAGCAGCAGCAGGATCGTTCAGGCGGCGCAAACCGCCCGCATCGGCCGCGGGAAAACTAAAAAGATTCTCCCAGCCGCCCGGCGATTGAGGGCTCTTCAGTGCCGCTGCAATCAAGAGGCCAATCGCCGGGCGGCTGAGAGCACTAAATTGCCGGGGCAGCTGAGAAACGCCGCCCGCCAAATACAACACTCTTAAGTCAGCCCCACACCCCTGTCGGCTGGCAGTCGGCGTTCCCCGCGCCCCTGTGCGATACTCGCGGCCCGCTGGCGGTCGGCGATCTCTTCAACCGGTCGGTCATCGTTTCGCGAGCTGCATCGAGCGTTCTGCATGGACCCACTCAAAGATCTCCTGCAACGGGCACATGACGGAAACGAAGCCGCGCGCGCGCAGCTCTTCGCCGTCGCCTACGAAGAGTTGCGCTCGCGCGCTCGCGCGCAACTGCGCGACGGCGGGCGCAACACTCTCCTCAACACCACCGTGCTCGTGCACGAGAGCTATCTCCGCTTCCTGCAGGCGGGGCAGCTCACCGGCACCGAGCGCGGATATTTCTTTTCCTACGCCGCGCGGGTCATGCGCTCCGTCATCGTGGATTTCGCGCGCCAGCGCCAGGCGCAGCGGCGCGGCGGCGATGTGGTCCATGTGTCCCTGAACACGCAGTTCTCGGGCGATGTGGTGGCGGATGAAGACCAGGTGGTCAAGATCAACGATGCGCTCGAAGCTCTGCTGAAGGTCGACGAACGTCTGGTCCGGGTGGTCGAAATGCGCTATTTCGCCGGCATGACGGAAAGCGAGATCGCCATCGCGCTGGATGTCACGGAACGCACGGTCCGGCGCGACTGGCAGAAGGCCCGCCTGCTGCTTGCGGCAAGTTTGCGATAAGCGGTGTCCGGTTAGCGGGAGCTTTGACGTCTGTAGAGGGAACTGAGCGGTGAACCGCTATACAAGGGAGTTTTAAATGTCAGGTTTTCGTATCCCCGCCAGGGTGCCCTATGCGTCGCCCCTGGCGGCTCTGCTGCTGATTCAGTCCGCTCACGCGCAGAGTTCCCCGTCGCCCGCGGAAGAGCTCGCCGATCAGGTGGTCGTCACGGGCACGCGCGTCGCGAACCGCTCCGCGCTGGAAACTGCCGTGCCGGTCGACGTGATCAGCGGAGAGTCGTTCCGCAACCTCGGCGTGCCGGAAGTGACCCAGGCGCTGTCCGTGGCCCTGCCGTCTTACAATTTTCCGCGCCCGGGGCTCGCCGATGGCACGGATACCATTCGCCCCGCCACGTTGCGCGGCCTGTCGCCCGATCAAACATTGGTGCTCGTCAACGGCAAGCGGCGTCACTCCGCCTCGCTCGTGAACGTGAACGGCACCGTCGGCCGTGGCGCGTCCGCTGCGGATCTCAATACGATTCCGGGTGCGATGCTGAAGTCGATCGAAGTGTTGCGCGATGGCGCATCCGCCCAGTACGGGTCTGACGCCATCGCGGGCGTCATCAACCTGCGTTTGCGTGAAGATCGCGACGGCGGGGAGGCCATGGTGAGCTATGGCGTGCGCGATACCAGCTACGACATCGTTACCGGCAAGCCGCCGGCGGGGGCACCGTTTTCCGTGTCGAACCCGCTCAGCCGGAGTCTGACCGATGGCCAGACGCTGACCGCATCGCTGTGGAAGGGCCTGTCCCTGGGCTCGGACGGGTTCCTGACGGTGGCGGCGGAATACAAGAATCAGAAACGCACGGAACGCGGCGGGTTCGATGTACGCGCGCAGTACCCGGTGGCCGGCGGAGTGCTCGACCCGCGCGAGGCCAGCATCAATCGATTCAACGCCTGGTATGGCGAGCCGCAGCTGGAACAGAAAACAGTGTTCCTCAACACCGGCTACACCCTGGGCAATGGCGCCAGACTCTATGGCTGGGCGGGCTATCAGAATCGCGACGCGCGCTCGGCGGGCTTTTACCGAATTGCATCGGACTCGCGCAACGTGCCGTCGATCTATCCGGATGGCTTCCTGCCCATCATCGCTCCCACGGTCGATGACTACTCGGCCGCCGCAGGCGTCGCCTGGAATCTCGGCGAGTGGGCCATGGATACCTCGCTCGTCTACGGCCTGAACAAGATGGACTTCACCATCGAGAACACGCTGAACCGCTCGATCGGCGCGACCAGCAAGACGCAGTTCGATGCGGGCGGTTTCGACTACGGCCAGCTCGTCTTCAACTTCTCCGGTGTGCGCGGCGTGGACGTGGGGCTCGCATCGCCCCTGAACGTGGCGGTGGGCCTCGAAGCTCGCCGCGAAGGCTATTCGATCAGTGCAGGGGAGCCGGATTCCTACCGCAATGGCGGCGAGCTGCTGCCCACAAACCCGCCGTCGCCGGCGCCCTCAGGTTCGCAGGTGTTCCCAGGCTTCCGGCCCGCGAACGTGGTGGACGCGCACCGGAACGAAATCGGTGTGTATGTGGATCTCGAAGCGCGCCTGACCGAGAAGTTCCTGGCCTCGGCCGCGCTGCGCGGCGAGCACTATTCCGATTTCGGCAGCAGCCTGTCGGGAAAAATTGCCGGCCGCTACGACTTCACGGATAACTTCGCATTGCGCGGCTCCGTGCAGAATGGCTTCCGTGCGCCGTCTCTGCAGCAGCAGCACTTTGCAACCACGTCCACGAACTTCCTGGGCGGCGTTGCGTTCGACATCACCACCTTCCCGGCCGGCGACCCTATCGCCACGGCACTGGGCGCAAAGCCTCTGGATGCCGAGAAGTCGGTGAACTACTCGCTGGGCACGGTCATCCGGTTCGACAAGCTCGATATCACGATCGATGCCTACCGCATCAATATCGATGACCGAATCGTGCTGTCGGAGAACCTTACCTCTGCAGCCGTGCGCGATTTCCTGAAGGCGCGCGGTTTCGCGAATGCGGGCGGCGGCCGTTTCTTCATAAACGGCGTGGATACGAAGACCGACGGTGTCGATCTTGCGATGACCTATCCGTTCGAGCTGGGCAATGTGGATCGCGTGAGCCTCACGCTTGCGGCGAACTTCAACCAGACCGATGTCAAAAAGGTTCCGGTGAGTGTGCCGCTCGCGGCGCTCAACCCGTCTCCGGTGCTGTTCGACCGTTTCAACATTCGCAGCTTCGAAGAAGGCACTCCGGATAACAAGTTCACCGCTGCGGCCACCTGGGGTCACGACCAGTGGGGCGCCACGTTGCGCGCCACACGCTATGGCAAGGTGCTGTCACCGGACACTGCGGCCACGTTCGCATCAGCTGCGGCTCCCAACGCAGTCGTCAACGATGTCGAGCTGGGCGCGAAGACGCTCGTCGATCTGGAAGGCCGCGTTGCTATCGCTCGCCGCATCAAGCTCGCGCTCGGCGCCGAGAACGTGTTCGACGTCTATCCGGACCCGAATCCGGTCGGCGTGAATGTCAGCGGCACACAATCATTCTCGAACTACTCCCCGTTCGGCCGCTCGGGCCGGTTCCTGTACGGGCGGGTGAGCTTCGAGTTTTAGGAGCCTGTCTGACAGGCTATTGGTGGGGAAGCGGGGTGGCATGACGACTATCACTCGTTTGACGACGCAGGAGCTGCTCGGGGCCATCAAGGCTGCGAGAGCCGCCAAGTCGATGCATCGCCCCGAATCCGAGGAGTGGCGGCTCGCGTCGGGGCAACTCGACGCGCTCTTCACTGAGCTTCGCAGCCGCACCAGCTCTGCGGCCGGAAGTGCGTTCTCCGCTACGCTGCTCGGCGTCCCGCAAAGGGATCTCGATGTAACCGGCGCACTGGGTGAGCGGTTGCTCATCGAGCTGCGCAAGCGCGGCTTCACGGTGTTCCCCAGTGGCGACCCGTCGATGATGTGACAGGGCGTTTCACGGGGCTGATGTCTTGCGCTTGAGGGCTTGCCGCCTGCGCTGGACTGACGGCCAGGCAGGGTTTTTGCGCCTGCCGTGTCGGATTGCGGCGCCCGGGCTCGTCCTCGGGTCAGCAACAACCAACACGGGAACGACCCATGAGCTCCGCTGCCCCCACCGCCGCTACCGTCGCCGATCGCGAGCTGGTGCTGACCCGAATCATCAATGCGCCTCCGGCCAAGGTCTTCGAGGCGTGGACGAATCCGGGGCTCTTGAAGCTATGGTTCGCGCCGCTCCCCTGGACCACGCCATTTGTGGAAACCGATGTGCGGCCTGGTGGCTCGAGCGTCATCACCCTGCGCAGCCCCGATGGCACCGATTTTCCCAACTCGGGTGTCTATCTCGAGGTGGTGAAGAACGAGCGCCTGGTGTTCACCGATGCATACACCAAGGCATGGGAGCCCTCGCAGAAGCCGTTCATGACGGTGATCCTCACGTTCGAGGACCAGGGCGGCAAGACGAAATACACCGCTCGCGTGCGCCACTGGACCGTCGAGGACCGCGAAGCGCACGAAAAGATGGGCTTCCACCAGGGGTGGGGACAATGCGCGGATCAGCTCGCGGCGCTCGTCGAAAAGAGCTGATGCGGGGATCAGGTAGTGGTGGGTGTCGCTCGCGGAATGCCTGGAATTCCGTGGGGACACTCGAGCGTGGCACGGTCCCACTCCGCGGACACGGCCGCGGCTTCGTAGGTGCTCTGAAAGAAAGCCAGGAGTGCCGCGTCCGGATCAGCGGCGATGCGCACCGTCTCATAGGGAAGCAGGAACTCGCCCAACGTTTCGCTGTAGAACGCCCCGTCCGGCTGCACCGGGCAAGCCTTGAACCGTTCCGGCACCGGGTAAGCATAGGAATAAAACGCTGGGTAATCGATGCCGTTGCCGCCGGGCCAGAAGCCCGCGCTGCTCACCTCGTGCGAATACGCATCCCGCATCACTTCCGGTTTCACACCTGGCGCTTTGCCCGTGAACACGGGAGCGGTCCGCCCTGAAAAGCGCGTCACCGCCATATCGAAGCTGCCCCAGAAAAAATGAACCGGGCTGCACTTGCCGAGGAAGCCGGTGCGGAATTGCTTCAGCACCCGGTCCACTTGCAGCAGCACGTGCCAGAAGCGCTGCACGTATTCCGCGTCATACGAGCAATGCGTGGTGTCCTGCGTGAAGCGCGTGGCGTTCGGCAGCTCGCAGGGAAATTCGTTGACGGAGACGCGAAGGTCGAGCTCGCCCAAGGCTGTCATTACGGCGCGATAGAAATCCGCGACGGACTGCGGCTTCAAGGCGATCTTCCGGTGCGTGCCATCGCTTACGTAGATAACGAGCTGGTGTTCGATGAAATCGAACTGGATCTCGAAGGAGCGCGTGCCGTGGGGAATGGATGAGGTGGTGAGACCCCGGACGGTGACATACAAAGCCACGTGCCAGCTGTGGTTGAGCCATGGCGTTTGGGTCAGGCGAATCTTGCCGACGATCTGCGTCCAGAGCTGGAGCGTCGAGCACGTCTCCCGCCACGCTTCATAGGGAAGTTCCGGCCACGCGAGTTTGTTTGATTCGGTCATTGCCCGAGCCTACGCGCTGGCCGTAAAGACTGTCGAGGCGCGAAGAACCCCCGCGCCCCGCGCCGGCCGACTGCCGGGCCGCCGGCCTCCTGAAGATGTCATGCCGCCGTGCTATATTGGCCTGACCAATTTGTACGCCTGCGAGCCCCCCATGAAGATCACCGCGTGCCGCGTCATCGTTACCAGCCCCGGGCGCAATTTCGTCACCCTGAAGATCGTCACGGACCAGGGCGTTCATGGCGTCGGCGATGCCACGCTGAATGGCCGGGAGCTGCCGGTGGTCTCTTATCTGAACGACCACGTTATTCCCTGTCTCATCGGGCGCGACCCGCAGCGAATCGAGGACGTGTGGCAGTTCCTGTATCGCGGCGCCTACTGGCGGCGCGGGCCGGTCACCATGCGCGCGATCGCTGCGGTGGACACGGCGCTCTGGGACATCAAAGCGAAGATGGCGGGCATGCCGCTCTATCAGTTGCTCGGTGGCAAGAGCCGCGAACGCGTGCTCGTGTATGGGCACGCCAATGGCACCACGCTGGAAGATACGGTGGAAGCGGTTGGGCGCTACATAGAGATGGGTTACAAGGCGATCCGCGCTCAATCTGGAATTCCGGGCGTGGCGATGGCGTATGGCGTGGGGCGCGGGGACTTGCACTACGAGCCGGCGGATGCAGCGCTGCCCACGGAAACCCTATGGGACACACCGAAGTATCTGAACTTCGTGCCGCGGCTTTTCGAGAAGCTGCGCGCCACATACGGCTTCGAGCCGCACCTTCTGCACGATGCGCACCATCGGTTGACGCCCATCGAAGCGGCACAACTCGGAAAATCCCTGGAGCCGTACAAGCTGTTCTGGCTCGAGGACGTCACCCCCGCCGAAAATCAGGAAGCGTTTCGCCTCGTGCGTCAGCACACCACCACGCCGCTTGCCGTGGGTGAGGTGTTCAACACCATCTGGGATTGCAAGGATCTGATTCAGAACCAGCTCATCGACTACATCCGCACCACCGTCGTGGGCGCGGGCGGAATCACTCATCTGCGGCGGATTGCGGATTTCGCGTCGCTCTATCAGATACGCACCGGCTGCCACGGCGCGACGGACCTGTCTCCCGTCACCATGGCGGCCGCGCTCCATTTCGATACCTGGGTACCGAACTTTGGCATTCAGGAGTACATGCGCCACACCGCTGAGACGGACGCTGTGTTTCCGCACGCCTATACATTCAGCGATGGCTACCTCGAGCCGGGCGACGCGCCGGGGCATGGCGCGGACATCGACGAAGCGGCCGCGGCACGGTTTCCATATCAGCCGGCCAGCCTGCCCGTGGCGCGCTTGCAGGATGGGACGATGTGGAACTGGTAAGGTAGGTGTCTTGCGGGAGCGTTGTTCAGGCCGTCATGGACCGAGCTAAGAAAAAGTCGAAGAGCCTCGGCGCACGCAACCCGGCTCCACGCCGGGCGGGCACGAAGCCAGGTTCAGCAGCCACATCTCCGAGTCCGCATGCACGTCTCTACCAGGAGCTCGCGCACACTCTCTCTTCGGCAATCGCCGCGGGCGTATACAAGGAAGGTGACCGGCTGCCCGCTGAGCGCGAGCTCGCCATCCAATACAAAGTGAGCCGTCCCACCGTGCGTGAGGCGGTTATCGCCCTCGAAGTGCGCGGCCTGGTCGAGGTGCGCGTGGGGTCCGGCGCCTATGTGCGGCGCGCGCATCCCAGCCAGGATGCGCCCGGCTTCAACGTTACCGCGTTCGAGTTGACCGAGGCACGCCTGCTGTTCGAAGGCGAAGCGGCGGCGCTTGCGGCCACTCTGATTACCGATGAAGAGCTGGATCGCCTCGATGAGCTGGTGCGGGAGATCGATCGGGAAAATGTGACCGCAGGCGGCGGCGAACGCGCGGACCACGACTTTCACATGCTCATCGCGCGCGCCACGCGCAACGAGGCGGTGGCCAATACCATCGAAGATCTCTGGCGCCTGCGATCGACGTCGCCTGAATGTGCGTTGCTACTCGCCAAGGCGCGCACGGCGGAAGTCAAACCAGTTGTCGAAGAGCACAGCCGGATTG
Organism: Gammaproteobacteria bacterium; assembly: GCA_040007735.1. Taxonomy (GTDB): domain Bacteria; phylum Pseudomonadota; class Gammaproteobacteria; order Steroidobacterales; family Steroidobacteraceae; genus JADGHX01. The sequence goes on from JBDTUL010000008.1 coordinate 18,264, forward strand.
CCAGTGCATTGCGATCACGCGACCCGGCGCGGGCGCGGGCCGCCATGCGCGGGCACCTCGGTGCGGTGATGGAGCACCTGCTGTTCACGACGGAAGAGCACGCTGTTGAAGAAGCACGCCGCGCGCTTCAAGGGACGAAGGCGCGCTACCGAAGGCCCGCGGCGACGTGACGGGATGCTGGCCGTGACGAGTTACAGCGCGTGATGGGTTACTGGCCGTGACGAGTTACTTTTTGTGAAGAGGTCACTCTCGCTCCCAGCCGCCCGGCGATTGAGGGCTCTTCAGGGCATCGGAATGCTCGCACTTTGCATTGTAGCAACGGCGCGTGGCGCGAGAGCAATTACCCCTCGCGATCTCAACCACAACGGCCACCTCGACCCCTACGAAGACTCCAGTTTGAGTGCGCAGGTGCGCGCGGACGATCTCCTGAACCGCATGACGCTCGAAGAGAAAGCCGGCGCCATGATGCACGACACGCTGCCGGGGCTCGGTGCTTCCATCGGTGCGTCCGCGCAAGGAGCGTGACGGGAATGCCGAGCCGCGTGCCTTGGATTGTTTGAGAACCCGTATGTGGATGCGGCAGGCGCAGCCGCCATCGCGGGCAACGCGCGGTTTCAGGCCGAAGCGGACAGCGCGCAGCGTCAATCGCAGGTGATGCTCGAGAATCGAGATGGAATTTTGCCGCTGGACACGCGTGCGCGAAAGGTTTGGATTTACGGCATCGATGCGAGCGCTGCCGGTCGTGCTGGGCTCACGGTAGTGTCGGATTTGCGTGCGGCCGATGTCGCGATATTGCGGGTTGCCACTCCGTTCGAACGCCTGCACCCCTATTATTTCTTTGGGCAGCGGCAGAACGAGGGGCGGCTGGATTTTCGTGATGGGGATGCGGACTACGAGGCTATCAAGAAGGCGAGTGCGCTGGTGCCTACGGTGGTGTTTGTTGATCTGGATCGTGCGGCTGTTCTGACGAATGTGCGGGACAAGGTGCGTGCACTTGTGGCTACGTTTGGGGCCAGTGACGCGGCTGTTCTGGATGTGGCTGCCGGGCGCGCCAAGGCGCGGGGGCGTTTGCCGCTCGAGTTGCCCTCGTCCATGAAAGCTGTGGGGGAACAGGATTCGGCGGTGGCGGATGATTCAGCGGCGCCGCTTTATGCAGTGGGAGCGGGCCTCCAGGAAGCCCTCAATCGCTCAGGGGCTCGATGCCTCGCCGGGCGGGGTTACGCTGACACTCACGGGGCGATCTGCTCCATACACTCGCGTAACGCTGACGCAGGCAGCGATCAGCGCCAGCGTTGATCCGAGCCATAGCGACAGATTCGCGCCTTTTCCGGGGTACGCGCGAAACAGCAGCGCAACCCCCTCTGCACCGAGCGATTGGCCGAACAGCCGGGCCGTGCTCAGCATTCCGCCGGCGGCACCGCTGCGGGCGCGAGGCGCGGACGACATCATGGCGCGGTTGTTGGGCGACTGAAAAAAGCCGAATCCCAATCCACACAACGCCATGCGCCAGAGCAGATCGGCCGCGGAGCCGTCCGCGGGAAACAGGGCGATGAGCGCCATGCCTGAGGACATCATCAGCAGGCCTATGCCACATAGGATTCCCGCGGAATGGCGATCTGCCAGCCGGCCGGCGATGGGCGCGGCGAGGGCAACCGCCAGAGGCCACGGTGTCATCAGCAGGCCGGTTTCCACCGGGCTGCGGCCGAGCCGCTGAATCTCGAATGGCAGTGCCACCAGCGCCGCCGTCTGAGAAATAAAGGAGCACACGGAGGTCGCGACCGTAAGTGCAAACGAGCGTCCGCGCAGCAGGTCGAAGGGAATGAGGGGCGCCGCGCGCCCGATCTCGTGCCGTGCCAATGCCACCCCGAGAGCGCACGCAACGGCGATCTGCCCGATTGCAGTGGCGGTAAATCCTAAGTGAGCGAGAGTCTGCAGGCCCGTGATCAAGAGGCCAAACGTCCCCGCGTAGAGCAGCACGCCGGCCAGATTCGGTTTGCGCGGCTGCCGATCGGTGAATGGCAGCACGTAGTACGCCATGACTGTCGCGACGATTCCAATCGGCACGTTGATGCCGAACAGCCAGCGCCAGTGACCCACGGCCAGCACCGCGGAGGCGACCGTGGGCCCCAGGGCCGCTGAAACTCCGACGGCGAACGCGCTGATGCCGATGGCCCGGCCCAGCATGGCCTGGGGATAGGTGAACCGCACCAGCGCGGCGTTCACACTCATGATTCCCGCCGCACCGAACCCCTGGAGTACGCGAGCCAGGCTCAGCGTGGGCAGCGACGTTGCGAACGTGCAGGCCAGCGACGCCAGCGTAAAGACGATGATGCCGCCCTGTGAGATGCGGCGATAGCCGACGACTTCTCCCAACGCCGCCAGCGGGAGCAATGAGATCAGGATGGCGAGCTGGTACGCGTTGATGACCCAGATGGACGCTTCGTCGGTGGCGTGCAGGTCACGGGCGATGGACGGCAGCGCCACGTTGGCGATGGAGCTGTCGAGCACGGACATGCACAACGCCAGCAGAATCGCGGCGAGGGCCCAGTAGCGCCGGGGAACCGGCAACCCGTCGACTTCGACCTGCGCGGCGGCGTGGGCGGCGCGCAGGCCTTTCATTTCCGGTTCATTGCGAACTTTTCATCCAGATCAGTGGCGCGCCTTGCGGCCGCTGTCGCTAACATAGCAGAGCCGCCGACTCGTTCGAGAGGCATGGCCGAAGGACACTACCGATGCAATACACGAAATTGGGTTCCACCGGGCTCACCGTTTCCCGGGCTTGCCTCGGCACCATGACGTTCGGCCTGCAGGCCGAGGAGACGGTTTCCCACGGCATTCTGGATGCCGCGGCCGAAGGCGGCGTCACCTTCCTGGATTGCGCGGATGTCTATCCGCTGGGCGGCGGGCTGAAGACCGCGGGGCGCACCGAGGAAATCCTGGGCCGGTGGCTCGCGGGGCGGCGCGCGCGATTCATCGTGGCCACCAAGGCGTTCTTCCGGATGGGCCCGTCCGAATGGGACCAGGGCTCCTCGCGCAAACATCTGCTGGATGCGATCGACGCATCGCTCCGGCGGCTGCGCACCGAGTACGTGGACCTGTACCAGCTTCACGGCGACGATACGAGCACACCTCTGGATGAGACTCTCGAGGCGCTCGATTCGATCGTGCGCTCAGGCAAGGCGCGTTACATCGGCGTTTCCAATTTCCTGGCCTATCGCATCGCCCGGGCGCTGGGTCGCTCGGATGTGCGCCATCTCACTCGCATCGTTTGCCTGCAACCTCGCTATAGCCTTCTGTTCCGTGAGATCGAGCGAGAGCTGTTGCCGCTGGCGGTGGAAGAAGGCCTGGCCGTCATTCCGTACAACCCGCTTGCGGGCGGCCTGCTTACCGGTAAGCACAAGTTTGCCAGCGGGCCGACGCAAGGCACCCGGTTCACGCTCGGCAACGCGGCGGATATGTATCAGCAACGTTATTGGCGTGAGCGGGAGTTTGATACGGTGAATGCGGTGGTGGCCGCGGCGAAGGATGCGGACATGTCGCCCACCACGCTTGCCGTGGCCTGGGTTCTCGCGAACCCGGCGATTACCGCGCCGATCATTGGCGCGAGCCGCCCTGAGCAATTGCAGGCCACGCTCGCCGCGACGGAAGTAAAGCTTGCGCCGGATCTCAAGCAGCGGCTGGATGATCTCACTGCGGACTACCGGCGAGGCGATTCCGTTCGGTAGTCAGCCCGCGCCTGCGGGCGGCGCCTCTGCGGCGGCAGGGCGCGCGATACGCTGCGCAACCTCTGCAAGGTTTTTGCAGATGTTTTCATTGCCCACGCGCGCGAGAATTTCGCTGTCTCTCAGCGCGTCGAGCAGTGCAGGTCGTGTTCCGCAGAACATCACCCGAATGCCACGGTGCTGAAACCGCTCGATGATTTCGAGCAGCGTTTGCATGCCAGTCGCATCCATGAACGGCACGCGGCCCAGGCGCAGGACCACCGTCTCGATGTGAAGCTGCACTCGTTCGAGGGTGCTTTCCAACTTTTCCGCCGCGCCAAAGAAGAACGGCCCGTCGATGCGATAGATGAGCGCGCTTCGCGGCAGCGACACGTTTTCCGGCACTTCCGGGTCGAGGCTGCGGTTTTCTGCATCGACGAACACTTGCTCCTGCACGCTCACCGTGTCGGCCATGCGCCGCATGAACAGGAGCGCGGCGATTACCACGCCTACGTTGACGGCCACCACCAGATCGACGAACACGGTCAGCGCAAACGTGATCAGCAACACCGCCTTGTCCGAAACCGGCGCGACCCTCAGGAGTCTCGAGAAGTGCCGCACATCGCTCATGTTCCAGGCGACGAAAAACAGGATGGCGGCGAGGGAAGCCAGGGGAATGTGCGCAGCCCACGGCGCGAGCACCACGATGACGAGCACGAGGAACAGCGCATGCACCACGCCAGCCAGCGGGCTGGTTGCGCCGTTGCGGATGTTCGTGGCCGTGCGGGCAATGGCACCGGTCGCGGCGAACCCGCCAAACAAAGGTGCGAGCAGGTTCGCGGCGCCTTGCCCGATGAGCTCCTGATTGGAGTTGTGCCGCGTGCCCATCATGCCGTCCGCGACAACGGCGGTGAGCAGGGATTCGATAGCGCCCAGCAGCGCAATGGCAAACGCAGGTCCGACCAGTTGCAGCACCTGCGCCAGCGTCAGTGCGGGCCAGTGAAGCGAGGGCAGGCTGCGCGGAATTCCGCCGAATGCAGTGCCGATGGTGGCAACGCTTTTGAACTGGAAAACCGCCTGCACCGCCATCGCCAGGAGCATGGCCAGCAATGGCGCGGGTACTCGCCGCAGCCCGGGAATGTTAGTGAGTATGCGGTTGCCGGCTACCACCACGGCGAGCGTCAGAAGCGCGATGCCCGTTGTCGGCCCATCCAACCCGGGGAACGCGTTGAAGAGCGCCCACACCTTTTCGTGGAAATGGGTACCGGAGGCGGCCGGGTGCAATCCGAAGAAGTCTTTCCACTGGCCCACCCAGATGATCACGCCGATGCCGGACGTGAAGCCGACGATGACAGGGTCGGGAATGAACTTGATGACGGTGCCGAGTTGCGCGAGCCCCATGGCGAGCAGGATGACACCGGCCATGAGCGTGGCGACCTGCAGGCCATCGATACCGTACTGGGCAGTGATTCCCGCCAGCACTGCGATGAAGGCACCCGTAGGGCCGGAGATCTGCACGCGTGTGCCACCCAGCAACGAGGTGGCGAGCCCCGCGACGATGGCGGTGTACAGGCCTTGCTCGGGCTTCGCGCCGGAGGCTATGGCGAATGCCATGGCGAGCGGCATGGCAACGATTCCGACCACGACGCCGGCGACGACGTTGCCCCATATCGCTCCGCGCTTCAGCAGTCCGGCGCGATGAGCTTCGAGGAGGGCGATCATGAGCGTCGGAGTATGCGCCTGCGGAAGAGCACTCCGCAGAATGCGGGTCGCGCGCACAGGAACAGTGCAAGGCGCGCGAGATCTGCGCCAACTGCGTTCGACAATCCGTATCGCACTCGACCGTTTGCGAGTACGCGGCGGCCTAAGTGCTTGTTCTCAATAGCGGCGACGAGAAGCGGCGGGGTTGGCACGGTGGTTGCAATCTCTTATTCGCCGGAGGTCGCCTCTACCGCCGGCACAGGTTAGCCCCGTCAAACGGGTTAGCCAGGCAACGCCGCCGGTTGCAACTCGTGACCCCCTCGCGAATTCTGCGGCCGGCGGCGCCTTTTTTCTCTCGCGCAGATCCTGCGCCAACTCCTGCTCGCCAACTTCGCATCTTGCGTCACGCCGTTGACAGAACGGTGCGTGGCCAGACGCCAATCCCGATATCGCCTGCAACACACAGCGAGTGGTGTTCCTGAATGGCGAACCGGATCGCATCGAGGGTGAGCTCACGCCGCTCGGTGTTACCAAGTCGGTGTCGTTGACGGTTTCAGGCTATCGCTGCACGCAGGCCGCGGGTGTAGCGCGACAGCGCTGCAAGATGGATGCGTTTGGGAAAAAATTTCCAGCCGCCCGGCGATTGAGGGCTCTTCAGGAAAGCCCAATCCCACCTACCACTTCAAATCATCCGGCACCACAAAGTCTTTGTAAGGGTCATTCTCATCCGCCGGCTTCTCGGAAGCCCCCAAGATAACCACGGCCCGCTCATCGCATTCCCGAATGCGCTCGGCAGTGGCGGCCGGCACCACTTCGCTGCGCCCGTCGTAGCGAACGATGAACAACGTGCCGCGCTGGATTCCTTCGCGCATGGCCGCGTCCACCAGAATGAACCGAACCTTCTTCCCGGCGACGAAGTTGATGCGATCTTCGCTCTCCACGATCTTGGGCAGCCGGTTCTTTTCCACCAGCTGCTTGATCTGGTGCGCGCTCGGCGGCGAGCTTCTGCTCGGAAGTCGGGGCGGGTTTGTGCCGCGAGGGCGGGCGCTGGTACTGCTGCTGCGTGGCCTGGCGGGCCTGCTTTTCAGTGACCAGGCCTGCTTTCAGCAGCTGTTCGCGTAATGACGAGCTCACGGTATCCTCGAGTCGGCGGGAAAATCGGGGGCTGCTAGTTTACACAAGCCGGCGTGTCGGCATCATTGCCGGTCGGCTTTACAGCCGTAAAACGATCTTGCCGACAAAGTCTCCGGAGGCCATGAGCTTCAGCGCGTCCTCGCACTGCCCGACAGGGAATACTTTATCGATAGCAGGGCGCAGCTTGCGCGCGGTGATGTATGCGCTCATGCGCAGGTAGTCCGCACGCGCGGTTCATCGCGTGCGGGACGAGCGATGGGCCGATTGTGGCGCATCCTTCGCCGCGTTACCGATAGCGCAGTGACGTGCCTTCCACCAGGATGACCTCGCAGGCTCCGGCACCAGTGTCGTCTCTTCGCAGGGAGGTTTTGATGCTGCCGCCGTCCGGGATTTCCACGTCGACCAGCATGCCGTCGATCGTGACGATGTCGCCCACACGAAGCGCGCTCAGTTTGTTCCAGACCGCCGACGTGGCCGGTAGCAGATGCCAGTTGGCCGAATGCGTTTCAATGATGTTACGTGGCACCGGCGGCTCGTCATCGTAGTGCCAGAAGTAGAAGCGCCCGGACTGCGAGATGTCGATGAATTTCAAAACGGCGGAATCCGACATCGGGCCCCAGCCCACGGCGATGTCGAGCGGAGCCACTTTCGCCATCGAGCCGAGCCAGTATCGGGACCGGCTCAACACTCGCACCTCTGCGGTGAAGCGTGCGCGCGGCGTGAGGCGCACCCCTTTCAGCGCGACCGGTTCCGCACTCTCGAGGTCCACCTGTTGCGGGTCGGATGCGGCCATGATGCCGGGGCTCCACTCCATCGACCGAGTGGTGACAAAGTGGTAGCCGGCGAAAAGCGCACAGGCGCCGAGCACTAATCCGGGGTAACGCACGCGAGCATTTTTACATCTTGAATAGCCGGCGGATGTGATGCACATTGAATGGAACTTGCCCGGCCCGGCAGGTTCGAAGCCGCAGCAGCATGAGAAAAGTGACCCAGTCCCCATTTCCCGCTCTCGAGATGAGAGCGTTCCGGACCCAGTCGCCATGGCGACGCTGGATCACGCTGCTGTGCCTGCTCGCCTGCACGGCTCAGAGTTTTGTTGCCCAGACTCACATTCACGGGCACTCACAACGGGTTACCACTGCACTGGTCGCGGCAAGCGGCCACGTTGAAACGGCTGCAAATGCCGGCACTTCCCGACCGGATGCTCCGCTTCATTCCGGGCGCGACAACGACGCCAAGTGCCCGCTCTGCCAGATTGTCCTGCATGGTGGCGCCGCTCCGCTGTCGGCGTATGCCGTTTCCCTTCCGCTGCTCTCGGCAGGCATTGTCGCCATCGCCGAGCAGGTGCCCCTGTCTTCGATCGCCGCGGTCTCCTATTTCTGGCAGAGCCGCGGTCCACCCCGAGCCTGATTCGGTAAATCGCATCGACTGAGATCTTTCGAACATCCGCGAGCGCGGATGTCAGTCGCATCCATTTCCGAAGCCCGGTGCACGCCTTTGGGCAGCGCCGTGCGTATCAATCAGGGTAGTGAATCACCATGTCACGCATCGTTCTTACGGGCGCCGTCAGTGCGCTCGCTTCTGTGTTTGCCACCTCGTCCGCGCTGGCGGATTCCAAATCTCAGGATCTGCAGACGGTCGTCGTCACCGCGTCTCCGATCACCGGAGATCCCGATTTCCTCGCCACCATCGTGGATAGCGTGGATCGCGACCACATCCTGCGAAATGGCGGAGCAAATCTCGCCGACGCGCTTTCAGACGTGCCAGGCGTCACCGGCACCAGTTTCGCTGCCGGCGCCAGCCGCCCGGTCATTCGTGGGTTCGACGCCAACCGCGTGCGCACACTCGAAGACGGTGTGGGTAGCTTCGATGTTTCAGATGTAGGGCCGGATCACGGCGTGCCCATCGACCCGCTTTCCGCTCAGCGCGTGGAAGTCGTGCGGGGCGCGGCGACTCTGCGTTATGGCAGCCAGGCGATTGGCGGAGTGGTCAACGCCATCAACAATCGCGTGCCGACGGAGCTACCGGACAAACCTTTCCTCGGGGAGGTGTCGGGCGGTTATGGCACGAACTCGGACAGCCGCAATGGCTCGGCGCAGTTCGACGCGCGCGCCGGCCAGTTCGCCTTCCACGGCGACGGCTTCGATCGCCACGCGGACGACTACGACACGCCGCTCGGCAAGCTGCCGAATTCGTTCTTCAGGGGCGATGGCTACTCATTCGGCAGCTCGTATTTCTTCGGGCAGAACCGGGTGGGTGCAGACGTCGTCCACTACGACTCGAAGTACGGCATCCCGGGTGAGGACACGTATATCGACATGAAGCAGACGAAGGAGATGCTGCGTTCGTCGTTTGCCATCAATCGGGGGGCGCTCCAGACGCTGACCGTGGATGGCGGCTACGCAGACTATGAGCACAGCGAGCGCGATCCCGAGGGCATTCCTCAATCGACGTTCAAGGATCGCGAGTGGGACAGCCGCGCGGAAGGCGTGTTCGGTGCCCTCGGTCCCCTGTCAGGGGCCGCATTTGGCGTTCAGGCCCAGCAGAAAAACTTCTCGGCGCTGGGGGAGGGTGAGGACTATCTCCGGCCCACCACTACGAAAACCCAAGCGGCTTTTGCGTTCGCCGAGGCGCCGCTCGTCGGCAGCGCGAAGTTGCAGTTTGGTGCTCGCGTCGAGCAGGTGGATATCGACGGCACGCCCGCATCGGACGTGGCGACATCGCTCAAGTTCACCCCGACCAGCGCTTCGGCGGGAGTGGTGTTCGATGCCACGCCGATCGTGCGGCTTGGTGTAACGCTTTCGAGCGCGGCGCGCGCGCCAGCGCAAACCGAGTTGTTCGCACGCGGGCCGCATGACGGGCCAGGCACCTTCGAGACGGGCGATCCTTCGCTCGCCGTCGAACGCGCGAATTCTCTGGAGGGCTCGGTCCGTGTGCGCCTGGACAACGTGCGTTTCGATGGCTCCGTCTGGGGCGCGAAGTTCAACAACTATATCTACGGTGAGCTGACGGGCCGCACGTGCGATGACGAAGGCGTTTGTGTGGAGGGCGATTCGCAGCAGCTGAAGGAGCTCAACTACGCGCAGCTCGGCGCGAAGTTCTACGGCGTCGAAGGCAAGTCGACCATCGGCCTGGCGGACAACTCGGCCGGCAAGTTCGAGGCGGAAGTGATGGCGGACTACGTGCGTGCCGAGCTCGACAACGGCGCGGGTAACGTGCCACGCATCCCGCCGTATCACGTGGGCGCGGGGTTGTCCTGGGCCGGAGGCAGCTTCGATGGCGGCATGTTCGTGAAGTATGCCGGCCGGCAAGACCGCACGGCCGCCGCAGAAACGGAGACGCCAGGCTTCACATCCGTGGATGCTCAGATCGGCTGGCGCCCGCAGCTTGCCAAGCCTGGATTGGAGTTTGTGTTGATTGGTCGCAACCTGACGGATACTGCGCAAAGGAATTCTGTTGCTTTGAATAAAGATGAGGTTTTGTTGCCGGGGAGGGATGTCAGGTTGGTTTTCAGGGCGGCTTTCTAGAGCGAGCCGCCCGGCGGTTGAGGGCTCTTCAATCCGAAGAGCCCTCATTCATTCAGACACCAGGACGGATCAATGACCCCAGGCAACGGACCCAACATCATCCTCGACACGGAACGCCGGCATGTTTCCGCGCGGCACGGGGGCAATCGATTCGTGGCGGCGCTGCGCGCCGGAGGCATTGCGATTCTGATCAACACGGTCGCACTCAAGGCCGCGGACTGGGTGCCAATCGCCGCGGCGGACTCCTGCGATTGATTCGCCCCTGGTTCGCGGGTCCGCTCGACTGGTCGGGTGTTTCTTCGCTGTGGTCGGCGATGGGCGGACCGCCGCCGAACTCGTCGGCGTTTCAGACCGGCTTCCATCTGCAAGTCGGCTTGGCTATGGCTCTCTTCTACGCGTTCATTCTGGAGCGGGTGCTGCCCGGCGACGCATTGATCAAAGGACTGATCTACGCGGCTGCGGTTTGGTTGCTGAACGCCGCGGTCGTGCTGCCCGCAACAGGCGAAGGGTTCGCGGGAAGCGCGCACCTGAACGTTCAGGGAATGCTGTGGTTCGCAGCTGCCCACACGCTGTTCTTCGTTCCGCTCGCGCTTCTGTATGAGCGATTCAAAGCGCAACGCTAAGGTTGCATTTGAGATCGCGCGTGATTAATATGCATCCCGGAGGTTGCATATGAACTCATCGACCGACCGTATCGAAAGAAACATCCTGTTGAAGGCCCCGCGTTCGCGCGTGTGGCGTGCGCTTGCGGACGCTGACGAGCTCGGCAGCTGGTTCGGCGCGCGGCTCACGGGAAAGATCCGCGAAGTGGGCCAGCGAGTGCGCGGGAACGTCACCTATCCCGGGTACGAGCATCTCGTGTTCGACGTGGTCATCGAGCGTCTGGAGCCGGAGCGTCTTCTGTCCTGGCGCTGGCACCCTCATCCCATCGATACAAAGATCGACTACTCGCAAGAGCAGACGACGCTCGTCGTGTTCGAGCTGACTGAGGTCGAGGCGGGCACCTTGCTCACCCTGGTCGAATCGGGCTTCGACAACATTCCAGCCTCGCGTCGGCTGGAGGCGTTTCGTGGCAACAGCGGCGGGTGGGATGGGCAGATGAAGAACATCGAGAAACATGTCTCCACGTCCTGATGTGCCGGCCGGCAGGGCGCCGCTCAAAGAGCCGGCTCTGCGAAACTCCGCGCTGATCTTCGCAGCGCTGGGGGATGAAACGCGCCTGCGCATCATCGCTGTGCTGTGCGCGGGCGGGCTCATGTCCATCTCCCAGCTCACCTCGGGCACGCACATCACGCGGCAGGCGGTCACCAAGCACCTGCACGTGCTAGAGGATGCGGGCCTGGTGCGCAATGTGAAAGCGGGCCGCGAGCGGCTCTGGGAGTTCGAGCCGGACCAGCTGGAAGAAGCGCGCCGCTCGCTGGAAGTGATCGCCCAGCAGTGGGATCAGGCGCTCATGAAGCTGAAGCAGCTCGTGGAACGCTGACCGTCAGTGTCTGCGGCTGGCGGGCGGCCAGCGCGAATTCCGGCGAGGTGGCCGTAAGGATCTCCGCGAGGTTCTTACGGTCGCTGGCGGTGAGGTGAGAGTAGGCGGGGCTTGCGTCCCGGCCGCTCAGGATTTCCGCAAATCGACCGTACAGATAGTCCTTCGCGAAAGACGGCAGGCCCTTGAAGCCCTGCGAGTAGACCAGGAAGCTCAGCGGATATTTGAACAGGCGTGTGGAGAGATCGAGCTCCCGCAGTGACCGCCCCGCGCGGTCGCGAGGACCCTGGGCCTGAAACCACGATTCGAAGCCGGAGCTGCCGCTGATCCGGTTCGTCATTCCGGCGGCGCCCGAGAACAACATGGCGCGCACGAGCGGCTCCAGCATCGCTTTCATCGCAACCTTCGCCTTCGGCGAAAGGTCTTTCCAATGGAGCGCGTCCACCGATTGTGTGATGCCCTCTCTCGCCAGCACTGTGCGTGACTTGAAGTTCGCGCGGGTAATGAGGTTGTGCACATAGGCCTGGTGCTCGAACACCAGCAGCGCAACCACATCGCTTTTGTTTGTGATGTACGGGCGAGTGTCGAGCACGCTGTCGAGCACATTCAGATTTTCCGGGCGTGACGCGCTTTGCGCGCTATCGAGTTCCTTCGCGCTATCGACGAGAATGTTGCCGAGGTGCCTGAGGTTGCCGCTGTTGCCCGACACGTACCACCCGCCCCATCGCTCCTCCAGCGGTGTTTCGTCGCTGGTGTCGGTGCCGGGCTGATTGGTGAGCGCTTCACCGCCGCGATTGACCAGTGTGGACATGAACAGAAAGCGCGGTACGCCGCCGCCCATCATCGAGAACGTGTCGTGGCAATTCAGGCAGCGCGAGGTTTCGCGCTGAAGCTGTGCCGCCGCGCCTTCGTGATTGTCCAACGTGTAGAACACCGGGCCGAGCGCGCTGTCCATCGCCACGAGCTCGAGCGACGTAGTGCCTTGCACCCAGGCAACGTAAGTGTCGTCGTTGAAGTAGATTGCGCGCGGCGTGGCGGCGCGGATGGCGTCAATCTGCAGGCTGGTCTTCGAATACACGAGAGTCTGAGAGCTCTTGTCGATTGCGAGAGCTGCCAGCAGGGAGTCGAGATACCCGCGCTGCGCGTTGAACCTCAGCTTTACCTCGCCCCGGTCGATTCGCGCCTGGAGTTCTGCGATTGGGTTGTGCACCGGCGTGCCGGCGTAGTTCATCTCCGGGTAGTCGAAGTCGTAGCGGAGCGCAGTCGCTGCAGCGGCCCCGCTCAGCAAGGCTATCGCGAGCCCAAGGATGGCGAGCAGCGGGCGCACTAGATGGCCATGGCCTTTGACGCAAACAACCGCGGGTCGTCGAACGTCACCGTGTCGCCGACTGCTTTTCCGGGCACCGGAAACAGTCTGGCCGAGAGCGGCTTG
>JBDTUL010000009.1:0-31202 GCA_040007735.1 Gammaproteobacteria bacterium
CATGAATACTATCGGCGACTACGTGCTCCACTATCTCGACCTGTTCGATCTGATGCGGCTGACGCGGTTCAACCTGCTCGGCCTTTCGATGGGTGGCTGGATGGCGAGCGAATTCGCGGTGTCGCACAGTCATCGATTGCACAAGCTTGCCTTGGTTGCGCCGGCGGGCTTGCCTGCTCCGGAGTACCCGGGGCCAACTGGTGTGGCTGCGTGGTCGCTGGATGAGATGTATGGGTACCTCGTGTCAGATGTCTCGTCTATCAAGGCGCATCTGCCGACCACGCCCGAGGAGACCGCTGTGCATGTGGCGCTGATCCGGCGTGAGATGCAGGCTGCGGGGCGGCTTTTCTCGGGCGGAGCGTTCAATCCGAAACTCGAACGGTGGTTGCATAGGGTCACTGTGCCCACGCTGCTCGTGTGGTCGAAGGCGGATCGACTTACGCCCGTGGGGCGTAGCGAGAAATGGATGAAGGGGTTGCCTGATGCGGCGTTGAAACTGGTCGACGGCGCGGGGCACCTTACGTTGGATGAGTCGGGTGAGGCGCGGGAGGCGGTTCTGCGGTTCTTCAGCTGAAGAGCCCTGAATCGCCGGGCGGCGAAGACGTGAATGTGCGCGAGTGCCGCCACTGCCGCTAACATTGCTACTGTCACAGCCACCGCATCGCCCGCCAATGGCCCGCCGCCGCCACTGCGCCGCCATTACTACTGCGACGGCACTTCATATGACACCTACGCACACGGCACTTCGAAGAAATCCTGCATTGGCGCGGGGCCCGTTGCGCGCAAATGCTTTCGCGGCTGTTCTGAGTGTCTGCGTGAGCGCGTTCGCACTCGGGGGCTGCGCCGCGGACGCACGCGCGCTCGTCCGTTCGCCGTCAGGGTATGTCGATGCGAAATCGCTCGGCCTTGCGCGGCTTCTGCCGCCAGGGCCGGCGAACGATTCGGCGGTCACTCGCGCCGAACTCGATTTGATCCTGAACATCCAGCAGAACCGCACCCCTGCCGAAGCCGCGCGGGCCAAGGCAGATGCCGAGGTGAGCATCTATCGGTTCGCGGATGCGCTGGGCGACCCGCCTGCGTTGGAGGCGAAGAACCTGCCTCTGACACAAGCTCTCTTCAAGCGGGTGCTGGCAACGGAGGGCGACATGATAGGGCCGGGGAAGGATTACTTCGGCCGGCCGCGCCCGTTCGCGCTCGATGCGCGCATTACGCCGGTGATCACGAAGCCCATGAACCCGTCGTACCCCAGCGGGCACACTACCTGGGCGCGCGCGGTGGGATTGATTCTCGCCGACATGATTCCAGAGCGCCGCTCGGAGCTCCTCGCGCGCGCGGACGAGTACGCATTCAACCGCGTGGTTGCCGGGGTTCATTACCCGAGCGATGTGGAAGCAGGAAAACTTGCGGGTACGGCGTTGGCCGCCCTGCTATTTGCGTCACCCGAATTTGTGAGTGACTACGCTGGGGCTAAGAAAGAATTGCGGAAAGTGTTAGCACTGCCCGAGGTGGCTGCACAATAACTTTGCTTCCCAGCCGCCCGGCGATTGGGCTTCTTGCGGGTTACGAGCTCAGATCTCCGAAGCCCTCAATCGCCGGGCGGCTGAGAATAGGAACACCTGATCTGAATCATGCGATCCAGATCAGGCGATTCAGATAAGGCGATCCTGATGAGGCAAGCCTCATCAAAGATCCAAGTTACGCCATGCGGCTCGGCCCACCCGGGCGTCCACCGCTGCGGGCACCGCCACCACCACCATTGCCCCGGCCGCCACCGCCGCGGTACTGACCGCGACCCTGGCCAACGCCCTGGCCAACGCCTTGGCCACCGCCGTTGCCACGGCTCTGACCCGGACGGCTGTTGCCGTTCACCGGCGTAAAGCCTTGGCCAGCGCCAGCCGCTGGCGCCGCGCTCGGGCCACCATTGCCCTGGCTCTGCGCCCGGCTATGTTCGTTGCTGTAGGGACCAGAGCCCCCGCGCCCTTCGCTACGGCCATAACTCTGGCCGGCGCCGCGACCTGACCCACCACCGGGACCACCGTGGCTCGAGCCACGACCGTGTCCGCCCTGGCTGGGGCCGCGCCCCGGGCCGCCGCGGCCGCGGCGATCACCGCGGCCGCCGCCGCCACCGCTGCGGCCACCGCCACCGCGGCCAAACCTCTGCCCGCCCTCGCGCGTCGACACTCGCGTGTCCGCAGGGATGGGCGCACCGGCTTTGATCTCGAACTCCGGCAACGCTGCCACCGGAATCGATTTACGCAGCAAACGCTCGATGTCCCTCAGCAGGGAATTCTCATCCGGAGAAACGAGCGACACCGCAGAGCCCGTGCCACCCGCACGTGCCGTACGGCCGATGCGGTGAACGTAATCCTCGGGCACATTGGGCAACTCGTAATTCACCACGTGCGGCAGCTCTTTGATATCGAGCCCGCGCGCCGCGACTTCGGTTGCGACCAGCGCAACCACTTTGTTTGCCTTGAAATCCGCCAGGGCACGCACGCGTGCCGCCTGGCTCTTGTTGCCATGAATGGCAGCAGACACGATGCCCGCGCCTTCCAGCTGTTGAGCAAGTCGATTCGCACCATGCTTGGTACGCGCGAACACGAGCACCTGGTGCCAGCCGCCCTTGTCGATGAGATGCGCAAGCAGATGCCGCTTGTGGTCCTTCGGCACGCGATAGACCTGCTGGTCCACACGATCCGCCGTGGCGTTACGTGCAGCAACCTCGATGGTGGCCGGGTTACGCAGGAAGCGGCTCGAGAGCTCGCGAATGTCTTCCGAGTACGTGGCCGAGAACATCAGGTTCTGGCGCTGCGCCGGCAGCATCTTGATGACGCGTTTGATGGCGTGGATGAAGCCCATATCGAGCATGCGGTCGGCTTCGTCCAGCACGAAGATCTGAACCGCGCGCAGGTCGACCGCGCGCTGCTCGCAAAGATCGAGCAGTCGACCGGGGGTAGCGACCAGAACGTCGCACCCCGAGCGAAGCGCATCGATCTGCGGGTTGATGCCCACGCCGCCGAATACGACGACGGTGCGCAACCCGGCATACTTGCCATAAGAGCGGGCGCTCTCGGCAACCTGTGCCGCAAGCTCACGCGTGGGCGTCAGCACCAGCGCACGCGGTGACCGTTCGGTGACCGGAACGCCGAGCTTCTGGAGAATGGGTAATACGAATGCCGCAGTCTTTCCGGTGCCCGTCTGGGCGCCCGCGAGCAGGTCGCGGCCTGCAAGAACAACGGGGATGGCCTGGATCTGGATCGGCGTTGCCTCGGTGTAACCCTTCTCGGACACAGCGCGCAACAGCTCGGGAGCAAGCCCGAGATCAGCAAATGACATGAATAAAAAACCTCGAAAATAGGCAAAACCGCGCGTGCCAGCCGGGGCGTCGCAAAAACCTTGCGAGGCCTGAAAAGGCGGCAGTGGGGCGTAGCCCGTGGAAAAACTCGCGCGTCAGCACAGGGGCTGCGGCGGTCAGAGCGAGGGAGTAGTGGAGAATCGATGCCGGCCTGGGAGGGCCTGGCGGCGAGCAAACAGGGCGCTGACCGCGCGCCTCTGACTAAGCGACGAGGACTCTACAGGCTTTAAGTTGTGCCGTCCAACCCGGACAATCCCCGCATGTCACTCGTCACAGTACTCGATGCACACCTCGCCTACGGCGATAAGCCCCTTCTCGACGGCGCCCGCTTTGCCATGCAAGTCGGTGAACGTGTTGGACTTATCGGCCGCAACGGCACAGGAAAATCCACCTTATTGAAGGTCATTGCGGGCTCGCTGCAGCTCGATGATGGAGAGCTCCATCGCCGCGATGGCCTGCGAATCACGTTCGTGCAGCAGGAGCCGGAGCTCCCGCAGGCCTACACACTGAGCGAAAGCCTGCTGGATCTGGCCACCGAGCTCGGTGCCCGCGGTACCGCCATTCATGCGGGGGACGATCGTGAGCGCTGGCGTTTGGCTTCCCGGCTCACGGAATACCTGCATCGCTTCGATCTCGACCCTGATAAAGACCCCGCCAATTCCTCCGGTGGCGAGCGCAAACGCGCCGCCCTCGCCCTCGCGCTCACCCTCGAGCCCGACCTTCTGCTGCTCGATGAGCCTACCAACCATCTCGACATCGACGGCATCGCGAAGCTCGAAGAGTTGCTCATGCGCGTGCCCGCGAGCATCGTCATCACCCACGACCGCGCGTTCCTGGATCGCGTGACCACGCGCATCGTCGAGCTCGATCGCGGCGTGCTGCGGTCCTATCCCGGCAACTTCGCCGCGTACGAAACGCGCAAGAGCGAAGAGCTGGCCGCGGAAGAAGTCTCCAATCGCCGCTTCGACAAGTTCTGGGCGCAGGAAGAAGTCTGGATTCGCAAAGGCGTGGAAGCACGGCGCACGCGTAACGAAGGACGCGTGCTGCGCCTGGAAAACCTGCGCGTTGAACGTGCAGGGCGTCGCGAGCGACTCGGCAACGTGAAGATGAGCCTGGATTCGGGTGAACGCTCCGGCAAGCTCGTGGCCGAACTCACCAACGTGTCCAAGTCGTATGGCGGCCGCACGATCATCCGCAACGTCTCGGCGCGCATCATGCGCGGGGACCGTGTCGGGTTGATTGGCGCCAACGGCGCCGGCAAGTCCACGTTGATCCGCATCATTCTCGGCTCGTTGCAGCCTGACAGTGGCGAGGTGCGCCTCGGCACCAACCTGCAGGTGGCCTACTTCGATCAATTGCGCGAGCAACTGGACCCCGAACTCTCCGTTGCCGAAACCATCGCCCCCGGCTCGGACTGGGTGGAGATCGGCACTGAGCGCAAACACGTCATCACCTATCTGCAGGATTTCCTGTTCCCCAGTCAACGCGCGAAATCCCCGGTGAAGATGCTCTCGGGCGGTGAGCGCAATCGACTGTTGCTCGCGCGTTTGTTTGCGCGGCCTGCAAACTTCGTGGTGCTCGATGAGCCTACCAACGATCTCGATATCGAATCGCTGGAGCTGCTCGAGCAAAGACTGCAGGACTATCCGGGAACGCTGCTACTCGTGAGCCACGACCGGCGCTTCCTCGACAACGTGGTCACGCAGACCATCGCGGCAGAGAGCGACGGCGCGTGGCGCGAATACGTGGGTGGCTACAGCGATTGGCTGCATCAGCGGCCGCGGCCGGCCGCGCGCCAGACTTCAGGGTCGTCGGCCTCGAAGTCCCCGGACGCACCGGCCAAGCCCAAAGCGAAACTGAGTTTCAAGGAACAGCGTGAGCTCGCAGCGCTTCCCGAGCAGATTGAGTTGCTCGAACGCGAGCAAACGCAGTTGAACACCCGGATGGCGAGTGCGGAGTATCACCGGGCCGGGGCTACTCAGATTCGCGATGACAAGAAACGGCTCGAGGAAATTGAAACGCAGTTGCTGGAGAAGTTTGCTAGATGGGAGCTGTTGGAGGAATCGCGGAACAGAGCCTAACCTGCTTTATTCATGAACCGCACTGAATATCAGCGGCGGACGTGGCCCGCAGGTCCCAGAGCGGGACGTGAAAAAACAGGATGTTTTTTCCCGAGCCTCGGAAGGATCGGTCCAGCGGGCGTTCCCGCGCCGGGGCCTGCGGGTCGCGGCTGCCGCCGACCACCAGCTTCGACGGGTTCATGAAGTAAGGCGGGCTAAGCGTTTCGCACAGCCGCAGCGGCGCTCTCAACCGCCAACCCACACCTATCCAACACCCCCCGCAGCTCATCCATCGCAAGAGGCTTGGTAAGAAGCCCATCCATCCCGCACTCGAGACACTTCTCGAGCTCGCCCGTCATGGCATTGGCCGTCAGCGCAAAAATGCAGGTGCGCGGCCTGCCCCGCTGTTCCAGCTCGCGGATTCGCCGGGTCGCGGTATACCCGTCCATCAGTGGCATCTGCACATCCATCAGCACGAGATCGAACTCGCCGCCTTCCCACTCCTTCAGGCAATCGACTCCGTTCTCGACCAACGTCACTTCGCACCCGAGCCGCTGCAGGAACCGAGAAGCCACCTTCTGATTGACCGGGTTGTCCTCCACCAGCAGCACTCGCCCCGAATACCGGCGCGTCAGCTCAACGCGAGACGGTGTACCCCGCGCATCTGACGCAGCCGAACCCTCAACCTTTTTCAGCGGCAGGCAAAACCAGAACCGCGAGCCCTTGCCGAGCTCACTCGCCGCACCCACTTCGCCGCCCATCATCTCCACCAGCCGCCGCACGATAGAGAGCCCCAACCCGGTGCCGCCAAAATGCCGCGTGGTGGAGGAATCCGCCTGCACGAACGGTTGAAAAAGCGACTTCACCGTCTCCGGCGCAATACCGATGCCGCTGTCCCGCACTTCGAAACGCGTCAAAGCCACACCATCTCGCACTGACACGACGGAGACTTCCACCGACACCTGCCCCGTCGGCGTGAACTTGATGGCGTTGCCCAGCAGATTGATCAGGCACTGCCGAATGCGCTGGCCATCGCCGACGGCACGCACCGGCACCTCCGGATGCACGTTGACCGCCAGCTGCAGCCCCTTTGCCTCGGCCTGGAACGACATGCTGGTGCCGACGTCCCGAATACACTGCGCCAGGTCCATCTCGACGAATTCGATGTCGAGCTTGCCGGCCTCGATCTTGGAGAAATCCAGGATGTCGTTGATCACGTTGAGCAGCGAATCCGCGCTCGCGCGAATGGTGTCCGCGAATTCACGCTGGGTGTCGTCGAGCGGCGTGTCCAGCAGCAGCGTGGTCATGCCGATGATGCCGTTCATCGGTGTGCGAATCTCGTGGCTCACGTTGGCGAGGAACGCGCTCTTCGCCTGGTTCGCGGCCTGCGCGGCTTCCGATGCGCGAATCAGCGCGTCACGCGCTTCGCGAGCCTCCGTAACGTCGTGCATCGACCCCGACACCCTCTGCACTTGCCCATCGCTCGCCACGCTCGGCGTGCCCCGCAACCGAAACCAGCGATACTCGCCGGCCTTCGTGAGGATGCGCACTTCATAGTCGGCAGAGCGGCCCTCATTGAAATTCGAGCTCACCGCGGCTTCGCGCACCGGGAGATCGTCCGGATGCATGCGATCGCGCAGGGCGCTGAGGTGATCGCCCAACTCGCCATCGGCGAACCCCAGCAGGTGATGCATTCGCGGCGACAACCACAGCTTGCCGATAAGACGATCCACTTCCCACAGCCCGTCCTGCGTGCCGTGGATCGCACGCTCGAAGCGGGCCTTCACTTCGTGAAGCGCGTCTTCCGCCACCTTCTGCTTGTGGATGTCGTGAATCGAACCCGAGACGCGAATCGCCACGCCGTCGGCATCCCGCTCGGCATTACCGCGAACGCGGAACCAGCGATAGTCGCCACTCTTGCAGCGAACGCGAATCTCGAGGTCGTGCGCGGCGCCCATTGAGATGTGTTCTTGGGCAGTCCGCGTGGCACGCGCATAGTCTTCGGGATGGACGATGCTGTGCAGGTCGTCCACCGATTCGAGCGCGATCTCGCCCGGCGCATAGCCGAGCAACGCGTAATAGTTGGATGACGCCCAGTGCTTGCGGTGGAGGAGATCGATTTCCCAGTGACCTTCCTGCACGGAATGCGACGCGCGCTCGAGCCGGCGCTGCGCTTCGGCCAACTGTTCCGCCTGTTGCTTCAGCCGCTCGGCTTTCTCCACTTCCTCGGTCACGTCTCGCGTGGCGCCAAGCGCTCGCGTCGGGCGGCCTTGCCCATCCCGGAAGAATCGCTGGTAGATCTGGACATGCTGGATGCGGCCATCCGGCCCGATGCGGCGCATGCGGGAAGACAGCGTGTTCTCGCCGGCAGCGAGCGCCTTCGCGGCGGCGGCCTGGACGGTGGCGGCCTCCTCCGGAATCAGCGAGTCCTGCACCGCCTGGTTCGCCTGCTCGCCGGAAAGCCCGCTCCCATCGGTGCCATCCGGAAGCTGATCGACCCAGGTGAACTGCTTGGTGAGGTGGCAAAACTCCCAGCAACTGAGGCCTGCAGCCTGGATGGCCACACTCAGGCGCTCGAGCAGTTCGCGCTCGTGCCCTTCGTTCCCGGCGCTCGACGTCGCTGCCGCGACCGGCTCGAGCCCGGCTCCCAGTTCTGAATCGTCCGACACGGATGCTTGACCCCCCACAGACTCGGGGAACTCTAGCAGCGGTGCCGCACCGCTCCGTGGCACGCCATCACAGGTGACCGGTGTTTTGCCGTGGAATGTGAGGCGTGGATCAAGTTCGGGACGGGGGTGCCGTCAGGTTTCCGGGTCGTCCTCGGGCGGCGGACCCAGCGCGTCCAGCAGGATGGCGTGAACCTCGCGGAACTCCGTGGCCCAGAACGCCCGGCCCAGGGCCGCCCGCAAGTCCGCCACGGTTGCGCTCGAATCAGCGGCTTCCGCCGGACCGGACCCGGGAGATGCCTGCAGCTCCGCAAGAGCCGCTCGCGCCTCCCGCAGTTCCTGTAACGCAGCCAAGGTATCCCGCGACAGATTCTGCAGAGTGGCGGCGGGCGGGAGGTTGGTCTCGTCCGTGCCGTGCCAGCGCATCAGCTGACGGATGCGGGTATCGTCGAGCGCCTGGGGGTCAGGGGATTCGGGCATCGGCATCGCGCTCGACAACCTTTGGGAGTTCACTCGCATGTCCATCAGGGTTGCTCCGCATCGGCTTCTTTTGCCCACCGTCTGGGCCCCGTCCAAAAAGCAAACCGCGTGCCACCGTGTCCGCAAATTGAGAATCGAGTCGTAACTGGCGACGCCAGCACGACGATTCAAGTCGAAGGGCATTTCAAGATGAAGACAGTTTACGCCGGGCACGCGTCACACGAGGGCAGCCTGCGGCCGCGCGAGCGTAACCTGCACCGACTCGGAACGAATGCAGGGGTGTCACGTCGCGATGCTTTGCTGGGCACACTATGCGGCTGCTGCTTTCCTCCGCTTGGCTGTGCCGCCGCGAAAGATGAAGCCACCCCGTTTGCCGTAGACGAAGTCGCGCCGGGACTCTTCATCCGTCACGGCCTCGACGAAGATGCGACGGTAGCGAACGCCGGCGCCATCGCGAACATTGGTTTCATCGTGGGCCGGCAGTCCGTCGCGGTGTTCGATCCGGGCGGAAGCCTCAACGATGGTCAGCGCCTGCGCGCCACCCTTCGCAAAGTGACCAAGCTGCCCATCCGCCACGTCGTCATGTCCCACGTGCACCCGGACCACATCTTCGGCGCGGGCGCGTTCATCCAGGATCACCCGGCCTTCATCGGCCACGCGCGCCTGCCCAAGTCACTGGCCAGCCGGGGCGAGTATTACCGGAAGCGCCTCGAAGCCGCGGTAGGAAAGGACCGCGCCGGCGAGGTGGTCCAGCCCACCCAGCTGGTGACGACCCGACTTGAGCTCGATCTTGGTGGGCGCGTGCTCGAGATCACCGCGCACCCGATTGCACACACTGACACTGACCTGACCCTGCTGGATCGCCAGACGGGCACGTTGCTCGCCTCGGACCTGCTGTTCGTACGACGCGTGCCGTCCCTAGATGGCAGCCTGGTCGGCTGGATAAGCGAACTCGAAGCCCTCAAGGCCCTGCCGGCCCGGCGTGCAGTGCCCGGCCATGGCCCGACAGGCGTAGACTGGCCGGGAGCCTCTGCGGACCTCGAACGGTATCTCGGCGCGCTTCTGCGCGAGACCCGCGACGCCATCCGCCGGGGCGTTACGATCGAAGAAGCCGTGAACGTCGTCGGCCTGTCGGAGCGCGGCAAGTGGGCGCTCTTCGACGACTACCACGGGCGCAACGTTACTCAGGCGTTCAAGGAGCTCGAATGGGAATGAAATCCTCGTCCTCCCGACGGTGGGTGCGGCATCCCCCCTGGCTCGCCGCACTGCTGTTCGTGCTGGCCCTGTGCGTGGCGCCCGTACTCGCCGCTGCGGAGGGTTCTGGATCCGGCGCGCTTCCGGAATCCATCACTTCGATGAGCGCGGCCGACATCGATGGCGCCGCGCCGGCCGACGACCCCTCACGTATCGAGCGCTGGAACGCGCTGAAGGAAGCGATCTTCGGCAAGCGGACGATTGCCGATGGCACGGCCGTCATCCAGCTCGAGGCTCCACCGCGCGCGCTGGATGCCGCCCTCGTGCCGCTCACGCTGACTCTCGCGGGAGGCAAGAGTGTGAAAGGCATCTATCTCGTCATCGACAACAATCCATCGCCCATGGCGGGGCACATGACGTTCGGGCCCAAGTCCGACCCGCGCACCGTAAAACTGCGCGTGCGAGTGAACGAATACACGCTCATTCACGCGGTGGCGGAAGCGCAGGATGGAACGCTCTATGGCGTGGCGAAGTTCGTAAAGGCGGCCGGTGGCTGTTCCGCACCAGCAGGCACGGACGAGAATGAAGCAATGGCCGGTCTCGGCCGCATGAAAATGCGAGTGCTCGGCGAGTACGCGGCCGGCAAACCTCTGCAGGCGCAGTTGATGGTGCGGCACCCGAACTTCAACGGCATGCAGATGAACCAGATCACGCGGATGTACACGCCCGCGAGATTCATCAAGACCACGGAGGTCAGTTACGAAGGCGCGAACGTCTTCCGGCTCGAATCTGATATCTCGATGAGCACGGATCCGGTGATCACCTTCGGCTTCGTCCCGCGCGGCAAGGGGCAATTGAAGGTCGTCGTCCAGGACAGCGAGGACAAGCGCTTCACGCAGAGTTTCGACGTGCCCGCCGGCATGGAGCCGGCAGCCGCGCCCGCTACGTCATCGATCGCGCCCGCGGTCGCCGAGCCTGCCGATTTTTGGGATGGGCCTGTCAACGCTCCGGTGCCTGGCACGCTCAGCGGCGGCACTGTGATACGCGCACCTGATCTGTCGGCGATGCTCACGCGAGGTGGCGTCGTCATCATCGATGTGTCGAATTCGCCGCCGCGGCCGGAGAAGCTGGCGCCGCAGGCCGTGTGGATGCCGCCGCCCCACGCTGTGATTCCCAGCAGCTTATGGCTGGCCGGCGTCGGGGCGGGCACTGTGGATTCGACGACAGATGCGTTCTATCGGCGGCGGCTCGGCGAAGTGACTTCGAACAACCTGGATCACCCGGTTGTCGTGTACTGCCACGAGCGCTGCTGGTTGAGCTGGAACGCTGCCAAGCGCGCCATTCGCTATGGGTACCGGCGCGTCTATTGGTTTCCGGATGGCATCGAAGGCTGGAAAGCTGCGGGGTATGCGGCCGCCACGGCACTGCCCGAGACCGCAACGGCCTCGCCGCAAGCACTTAGCCAAGCTAGTTGAGTTGGGCTCGTTGAGTTGGGCTCGTTGAGTTGGGATAGTTGGGTTGGGGTAGTTGGGTTGGGGTAGTTGAGTTGGGCTCGTTGAGTGGGGTCAGCTGAATCGGGGCCATTTGATTCAGCGGTCCCACGCTCGACACTCGGCGGTCAGCACCGCCCTCCCAGCCGCCCGGCGATCGAGGGCTCTTGGCGCGCCAGCGCTCGGCAGTTGAACACACCCGCCGTTCAACTCGTCATCGCAATCCTGACAATCCCATACAACCCCCCCACCACCAGCACAATAATCGTAAAAAACGACACCCCCGCTCCAACAGTGCGAGTAGCCGGATCTTTAATGTACTGCACGGCATACAGCAGCCGCCCAGCAACAAACACCAACCCAATGCCCGTCGCCCAAGTGGGGCTAACCCACCACCCGTAAAGCCACACCGCAGGGATAAACGCCATGAGCATCTCGAGCGAGTTCTGCTGAACCCGAAACCAGCGCTCGAACATGGGATCCCCAGTGCAGGCCGGAGCCTTCACGCCATAGCGCCCGGGGGCGCGCCCGACCAGCATGGTGATCACCAGATACTGAAGCACCGCCAACAGCACCACCCCTGAAACCCACACCATGCGCGCACCTTCATCTGCCTGGGCTCGGCGGCCCGGAGGCGCATTGTCGCCTATTCGGCGCGACCCCAAGGCAAATGTCGGCTCAATCGCTCATGCCCTGGGCCAAAGGCCCGGCCACGGGAATAGTCGTGCGTGACTATGTAGGTGCCTTCTCGAGACGGCGAACCAAGCTCTCCAGACCGGTGAACGATACCTTCAGGTCGCCGTAGTGCTTCGCATAGCTGCGATCCACGTCCTGTGTGACCACGAAGACCTCCGCTTTCGGATAGCGGGCGGCGAAGACCTTCAACGCGCCGGGATCGAAATCATTCGCCGACCATTTGCACTCGATTGCAAGCGGCGGTTCGCCTCTGCGAGCCAGGACGAAGTCCACTTCGTGTCCCTGTTTGTCGCGCCAGTAGTTGATGCGGCGGGTCTGCAGGCGCGCGTGCAGTTCGTTGAGAACATAGTGTTCCCATAGCAAGCCCATGTCATCACGCCGTGGCTGGTGCCATCCACAGACGCTCGAGTGCCTCAGTCCAGAAGGGGCGCGACCACATGCAGGCATGGGTTTCATATGGCATGACTAAACGCAAGGGTGGTTGCGTTTGGAAATCCTCCTGAATCCGCCTCCGCGACCGCCCCGCTGCCTCCCGCATGCATGCATGGATGCATCGCACGCGAGGCCCAGCCGCTGCTGAGCCGATCTTCCACGAAACCTCTCAGCGCTTGATGGCGTTGGCCGCGGCTCTGGCCTCATTCGTCATCTTGCGACGACCCTCTTCGAAGGCCGTGCGACCGGCATCTGGCGGGTCGCTTGGGAACGCGGCGAGGATGTCGTCGAAGATCTCGCGCATCTCATCTTTGAATTCGCCGTGCGTGAGTATGTAGGCGTCGTTGCTACGAATGCCCTGGAGCACGCGCTTGCCGACTTCCACAGGTTCCATGCCTGAGTTGGCGGGGGACGGCGCGTCGTTGGCGCGGCGAGGTTTCGCCGGCTCCTTCGAAGCCAGGTGTGCAGGCCTGGCAGCTGCCGATTCCACGATGCGCGACCGGGTGAGCCCCGGGCACAACACCGACACTCCGATGTTGAACTCCCCCAACCGCAACCGAAGCGAATCCGTCAGGCCGCGTACCGCAAACTTCGATGTGGCATACAGCCCCCCAGTGGCGGGCAACGGAATCATGCCGGCCATCGAGGACGTGTTGACGATGTGACCGCCCTCGCCATGCGCCTTGATTCGGGGCAGGAAGCTGACGAGGCCGTTGACCACGCCGCCGAGGTTGACGCCCAGAACCCAGTCCCAATCTTCGTAGCTCGCAAGGTCCATCGACACGGTGGCGTTCACACCCGCGTTGTTGCACAGGACGTGCACTTTGCCGAACACGCGCTCGGCTTCGTCCGCCGCGTTCGCCATCGCCTCGCGGTCGGTGACATCCAGTTGCATCAAATGAAAGTTCGGGCCGTAACGGAGCAGATCCGCGGC
Organism: Gammaproteobacteria bacterium; assembly: GCA_040007735.1. Lineage (GTDB taxonomy): Bacteria > Pseudomonadota > Gammaproteobacteria > Steroidobacterales > Steroidobacteraceae > JADGHX01. Next base: position 13,308 of record JBDTUL010000009.1, read on the forward strand.
GGCGTCTTCGAGACGGTCTTCCAGAACGTCCGCCACGACGACTTTCATGCCGTTGGTCAGGAAGACTTTCGCCATGCCGAGGCCGATGCCACTCGCGGCGCCGGTGATGAACGCGACTTTCCCCTCGATGTGCTGCATGGCGTTGCCCCTCTGCCTGGTGTTGCCGGAACGCTATTGATACACCAATTGATTGGCTCAGCGGAGGGCAATGCACCGACGACGTGCGCAGAGGACTTCTTACGTTCCCCGCTGGTGCGCGGGCGCGCACCGCAGGCGCGCAGCCGTCAGCCCTGACGCCTACGCCTTGCGAACGAATCTTGCAGTGTCAGAGAAGCCGCGAGGCGACTTCCGCAACCTCAGGCCTCGCCATGCCAGGTGAACCCATCACGGCTGATGAGCGCGTTCGACGCCGCGGGCCCCCATGTGCCCGAGATGTACCCCTTCGGCGGCTCTTCGCTCTGGTTCCAGCCTTCCCGGATGGGGTCGATCCACGCCCAGGCAGCATCGAGTTCATCCCGCCGCATGAACAGTGTGAGGTTGCCCTTCGCCACGTCGGTGATCAGGCGCTCGTACGCATCCAGAGTGCGTTCCTTGAAAGTGGCGGCGAAGTGCAGCCCGAGATCCACCGGCCGAAGGCGCATGACCTCGCCCGGCACTTTCGCGAGGATGGTGAGCGTGATGCTCTCATCCGGCTGAAGCTGAATCACCAGTTCGTTCGGCGGCGGCGCCGCCCGCCCGGTCTCGAAAATAGAATGAGGCACCTGCTCGAACGTGACGACAATTTCGGCAACCTGCTCCTGCAGCCGCTTGCCGGTGCGCAGGTAGAACGGCACACCCGCCCAGCGCCACGTTTCAACTTCCACCTTCAACGCGACAAATGTCTCAGTCTGCGTGTCTGGCGGAACACCAGGCTCCTCCAGATGACCCGGCACGGGCTTGCCGCCGATGGCGCCCGCCTTGTACTGCCCGCGCACGGTCTTCGTGTCGACATCACCGTCGACGATCGGTTTGAGAGCGCGCAACACTTTCAATTTTTCATCGCGCACAGCGTCCGGATCGCTGCTCGCCGGCGGTTCCATGGCGATGATGCAAAGAAGCTGCAGCAGGTGACTCTGCACCATGTCCCGCAGGGCGCCGATCTGGTCGTAAAACTCTCCGCGACCTTCGACGCCAACCTGCTCAGCAACCGTGATCTGCACGTGGCTGATGCGCCCACGCCGCCACAGCGGCTCGAACAGCGTGTTGCCGAAGCGCAGTGCCATGAGGTTCTGCACCGCCTCTTTGCCGAGGTAGTGATCGATTCGAAAGATCTGCTGCTCGGTGAAGATAGACCCCACCAGTTCGTTGATGCTCTTCGCGGAGGCACGATCGCGCCCCAGCGGCTTTTCCAGCACCACGCGCGCCTTCGGCGTCACGATTTTCCTGGCGGCCAGGTTTGCGCACGCGGCCGTGAACAGGCTGGGCGTCATCGAAAGAAAGATGACACGAACCATGTCGTCGCGCCCTTCGAGCGCCTTGGCCAGCTTGTCGAAATCTTCGGTGACGGTTGCGTCGACGCGCAGGTAGCTCACGAAACCGCAGAACGTCTCCCACTGCTCCGTGGTGAACTCCTTGGGATTGAGGTTTTTCTCGACGTGCTCGCGCACACCCTCGAGAAACTTCTCATTCGTGAGATCGGATCGCGCCAGCGCGAGGATTTTCGACCCCTTGGGGATCTGCCCCGCCGCCACCCGGCGGTACATGGCGCGCATCAGCTTTCTCATGGAGAGATCGCCGGTGGCGCCGAAAAGGACGATGTCGAAAGGCTCGGGCTTTTGAATGGGTGCCATGACAGTATGATAGAGGCTTCAGTGCGGACTTAGGGTAAACGAGGCAGGAATATATTTTCATGACGCGCTTCAACGGATTCATCGTATGACGGCCGCCGCGCCGCTCCACCCGCGCGTTCGCGAGGTGACAGCACGCATCCGGGAACGCAGCCAGGGCTCACGCGGGCAGTATCTGGCGCGCATGCGGGCGAGTGCGGAGGCCACCACCACGCGTTCCCGGCTGTCTTGCACGAATCTGGCTCACGGCTTCGCCGCGTCCACGACGCAGGACAAGGACGCGCTCAAGCAGCTGCAATGGCCGAACCTGGCCATCGTCACGTCGTACAACGACATGCTGTCTGCGCACCAGCCTTTCGAGCGCTTTCCCGGCCTCATCCGCATGGCCGCGCGCGACGCCGGCGCCACGGCGCAGGTTGCCGGCGGCGTGCCGGCCATGTGCGACGGTGTGACGCAGGGGCAGACAGGCATGGAGCTGTCGCTGTTCAGTCGCGACGTCATTGCCATGTCTACCGCTATCGCGCTGTCGCACGGCATGTTCGACGCCACGTTGTGTCTGGGGGTGTGCGACAAGATTGTTCCAGGTCTGCTCATCGGCGCTTTGACGTTTGGTCATCTGCCAACAATCTTCGTGCCTGGCGGGCCCATGCCCTCGGGCGTTGCGAACCAGGACAAGGCCCGCATCCGCAAGCTGTATGCGGAAGGCAAGGTCGGCCGCAACGAATTGCTCGAATCGGAATCCGGCAGCTATCACTCGGCGGGCACCTGCACGTTTTACGGCACGGCCAACAGCAATCAGATGTTGATGGAAGTCATGGGCCTGCACCTGCCCGGCGCTGCCTTCGTGCCTCCCAACACGCCACTTCGAGATGCGCTGACGGCCGCCGCTACACAGCGGGCTGCACGCATCACGGCGTCGAGTCGCGAATTCATTCCTCTCGGGGAAATAGTGGACGAGCGCTGCATCGTCAACGCTATTGTGGGTTTGCTCGCAACCGGCGGATCAACCAATCACACACTGCATATCGTTGCCATGGCGCAAGCTGCGGGTGTGGCCGTGGATTGGGATGATTTCAGCCGGCTGTCGGATGTCGTTCCATTGCTCGCGCGCATCTATCCCAACGGTGGCGCGGACGTGAACCACTTTCATGCCGCAGGTGGCATGGGCTTTCTGATACGCGAGTTGATTGGCGCGGGCCTCATGCACGGAGACACGCTCACCGTCAGCGGGCCGGGGCTGGCCGCGTATGCGCAGGAGCCGTGGTTCTCGCCCGAAGGTCTCGCGTGGCGAGATGCGCCTGCGGTGAGCGGGGATACTTCCGTTTTGCGGCCGGTCAGCGATCCGTTCTCCGCCGATGGCGGTCTCAAACTCGTTCAGGGCAATCTCGGTCGGGCGGTCATCAAGACGTCGGCCGTGAAGAAGGAATGCCGAATCGTCGAAGCCCCTGCTCAGGTGTTCGACGATCAGGAAGAGGTTCTCGCGGCATTTCAGTCTGGCTCGCTGGCGCGCGACGTTGTGGTAGTAGTGCGTTTCCAGGGGCCTCGCGCGAATGGCATGCCGGAGCTGCATAAACTCACTCCCGCGCTGGCGTCATTGCAGGATAAGGGTTTCAAAGTCGCGTTGATTACAGATGGGCGCATGTCCGGCGCATCCGGTGCCGTTCCCGCGGCCATCCACATCACGCCGGAGTGCAAGAACGGCGGGCCGCTGGCGAAGCTTCGTGACGGGGACATTGTTCGGCTCGACAGCGAGGCGGGCGTGCTCGAGGCGCGCGTTTCTGCAGAAGAGTGGAATCGACGCGAGTATGCGACCGCGCATCTACACGCCAACGATCACGGCACCGGACGGGAGCTGTTCAAATTGTTTCGCGCCAATGCGGCGGGGGCGGAACAGGGTGGAGGATTGCTTCTCGAGTAACGCCGCTCGTGCCACAAGCCGGCGTAGCTATCCGCTCAATCGCGTCCCTGCCAATGGTCGGGATGCCGGCTCCCATGAAGCACGGCGATCACTACGACACCCGCGTCGTCGATCTCATAGAAGACGCCGAATGGAAATCGGTGCAGCAATGCACGGCGAACCGTGCGATGAATCACGACATGGATCAGGGGAGTTTCGGCAAGCGCTGAGAACGTGGCGAGGGCTTCATCCCAGAAATTCTTGCCCGAGCCCGGGACGCTGCGCCTCATACCACGCTGCCGCATCCGCCAGATCTTCTCCGCTTCTGGCCGGAGATGGACAGAAACGGTCATCGTCGGCAGCGAATGTCACCTATGACGTCTGCCGCGGGCCGCCCACGGTTGCGGTCGACCGCGTAGGCATCCAGGTGACGATCGAGCTCGCCCTTTTGCTCAGAGGTGAGCGGAAGCGCGTTCTGATCGGCGGCAATGCTGTCCCAAAGATCTTCGACAAGCTGGATACGCTCGTCGAGCGGCAGAGCATGCAGTTTGGCGTCCATTGTCAAATTCCGGATCAGTCGAATAGAGCGCAGGATACGCCCCGAAGCGCGCCTGAAGCCAGCCGCGTTTCAGGCGATTTGCAGCACATTCACCGCTTGTCTAAATGCAGTTCCACTTGGGCGCGATTGGACAACGCGTGTGCCGGCACTGGATCGTCGGGCGCGGGACGCGCATATATCATGGACGATTCAAGGGGCGTGCGTGGCGACTGTCAAAACTCAGGTGCTGGTGTCGGGGGCGGGGCCAGTGGGCCTCGTCACGGCGCTCAAGCTTGCGCGCGCCGGCATTCCGGTGGTCATTGTCGACTCCGAGCCCGCGATTCGCGACGAGCCGCGTGCCGTGGTCTATCACTCCCCTGTCGTGGAACGGCTGGCTCGGCTCGGGCTGCTGGAGGACCTGAAGGAAGTCGGCATCATCAAGCAGGCCTATCACTACTGGTCGATCGACCACACCCTCCTCGGCCACATGAGCTTCGACGTGCTGCGGCCGGAGGACACCGAGTATCCGTTCAACCTTCATCTCGGCCAACCGGCGCTGGCCGCAATTATTCTGCGGCATTTCCTGCGCGTGCCCGGTGCGGAGGTGCTTTGGAACACGCGCGTCGTGGGGGTTGCTCCAGACGCTGACGGTGTCAGGGTCACCACCGAGTCGTCCGACGGAAACGGCGGGTTTGAGAGACAGGAGATTCACGCCGCCTGGCTGATCGGCGCCGATGGCGCGCACAGTGGTGTGCGTCGCGCGCTCAACTTGAAGCTGGAGGGTGTCACCTGGCCGGAGTGGTTCGTCGCCACTAACTTGCGGTTTGATTTCGAGGCTCATGGGTACGGGCAGTCCAACGTTGTGCTGGATCCGGATCACTGGGCGATCATTCCACGGATCGACAAGAGTGGGCTTTGGCGGTGTACTTACCGTGAAGATGGTGAGCTAAGTGAAGAGCAAGTGCGCAGGCGGCTGCCGGACCGGTATGCGCTTTTTGCGCCTGGGCTCGGGGATTGCACGCCGGTGGCTGTTTCGCCCTACCGAGTGCATGACCGGTGCGCCGACAGGTTTCGAGTGGGGCGTGTTTTGCTGGCCGGCGATGCGGCGCATGTTGTCAACCCTATCGGGGGGCTGGGGCTTACCGGAGGGTTGCTTGATGCGGTGTCTTTGAGTGATGCGTTGATCGCTGTGATTGCGGGAAGAAGTCCCGATGAACTGCTGGATGTGTGGGCTACGGAACGGCGTCGGGTGTTTATAGAGGTGACTGCGCCTATGGCTAAGGAGAACAGGCGACGGATTGGGGAGAGGGATCCTGGCAGGCACCAGGCAGATGTTGAGAGATTGAGGCGTTTGACGAACGAGCCGGTGATGGCGCGGGAGGCGTTACTCGCTGTTTTCAAGCTCGTAGGAAAAAACCTCTGAGAGCCCTCAAACGCCGGCCGGGTAAGAAGGAAATTTCGAGCTCGAAAGTCTCAGGCACAGGGCGGCCGGGAAAGAACTTCAGATTCGAGAGTCCTCAGGCGCCGGGGGCCAAGAAGAAAAACTTGCAGCTCGAGAGGCCTCAGCCGACTGGCGGCTGGGAAGAAGGCTTCTCTGTATCTATCGCATTCGCCAGCAGGTCGGGTTGCGCTTTGAGGCGATGTTTGGCTACGCGGTGGGAGGGGGTGTGGGGCAGGAACTCCGCGAACGCTACGTAGCGGGGCACTTTCATCGGGGCGAGGTGGGTTCGGCACCATTCCACGATGTCCGCTGCATTCAGCTGTGCCTCCGGCCTCGGCACCACGACAATCAGGATCTCCTCCTCGCCCAGCTCCGAAGGCACACCGATGGCAGCCGCTTCGAGCACCAGGGGATGCGCCGAGACCACTCGGTCCAGCTCCGCGCCTGAAATGTTTTCGCCGCGCCGGCGAATGATGTCCTTCTTGCGCGCCACGAAATAGAAATAGCCTTCTGCATCTCGCCGCGCGAGATCGCCGGTCAGGAACCATCCATCGCGAAAGGCAGCCGCTGTCTGCTCCGCGTCGCCCAGATATTCCTTGAACACGATCGGCGTCTTCACGAGCAACTCACCGGTCTCGCCAACCGGCACGTCGCCGCCTGATTCATCCGCCACCCGCAGCTCCGAGAAATTGCCGGGGAATCGCGGATGCACCGCCGGCACTCCGATGCTGCCGAGTTTGTGCGGCCCGAGAAACGGGTTGCATGCCGCGCCGGGCACTTCCGACATTCCATACCCTTCAATGAGCATCGGCACATTGAACTCGGTGTTGAAAGTGCTCAGCATCTCCTCAGTGATGGGCGCGCCGTACATCTTGCGAAGGCTATGCCCAGCGTTGAACTCCGAACGCGGCCGCTTGGTGAGAATGGCGCCCACCGCCGCCAGAAAATTGAACTGCGTGGCGCGCGTTTCCGCCGCAAACGCCCAGAACTTCGAGGCGCTGAAGCGGCGCGCCGTCACCACCGTGGCACCCGCCGCGAGCGCTCCGCCCAGCGAATAGAAAAGGGCGTTGATGTGGAAGAACGGCAGCAACGTCAGCATGCGCTCGGAGGGCTGCAGATGCAGTCGCGCAACGAACGCTTCGGCCGCCAGCACATAGTTACGCTGGCTATGCACCACGCCCTTGGGAAATCCGGTGGTGCCCGACGTGTAGATGACGATAGCGTGATCATCGGGGCCGACTTCCGAGAGCGTAATGTCCTCGGTAATGGCGGCAAGCCTGCGAATGGAGGCAATGAGCGTCGCGGCGTCAGGCGAGCCCAACCCCAGCTCGTTCAGATCGATGACGCGGATCGAGCGCCCTTCGATGCGTTCCACGATGGCACGCGTGCGCTCGAGATCTTCCGGCTGGCACACGACCACGCTCGCGCCGGAGTGGTTGAGCATGTAGTGCAGGTCATCGTCCGTGGCCGCCGGATTCAGCGGCACGAACAAGGCACCCACCTTCGCGGCCGCCAGGAAAAGGATGACACTGAGGTCCGTGTTCACCGAGAGGAGCGCGATTCGATCGCCCTTGTTCACGCCCCGCTTGGCTGCGCCGTAGGCCAGAAGCGCGCTCACCTCGTCCAGCTGCGCATAGCTCCACACGCGCTGCTCGAACTCGAGTGCCGGCTTTTCAGGCAGCACGCTGGCCCGCGACGCCAGCAGCGAAGGAATGGTGTCGGCGTGCTGCGGATAGAGCGCGAGCACATCCTCCGGCGGGGAATCAGGCTGCATCAGGAGCGCCGAAGACGGAAATCATACTCCACGGTATAGAACGGCGTATCGACGCGCTCGCCCGTGGGCGCCGTGCCCGCTGGATGGTGATTGAATTTCGCCACCAGCGATTCCTTCATGCCGAACACCGCATCCGAATCGAGGTACTGACTGCCGGCAACGAACAGGTGCGTGGTGACGGCCGCGTGCCCGGGCGCGGAGACAATCATGTGAATGTGCCCCGGCCGGTAGGGATGGCGGCCCATCTTGCGCAGCATGTCACCCACCGGCCCATCGGTAGGCACCGCGTAGTAGATGGGCTTGATTGAGCGAAACCAGTAGCGCCCCTGGTCATCCGTGCGAATTTTCCCCCGCGCCAGCATGCCGACATCGCCGGCGATCTGCATGTCGTACAGCCCTTCGCCGTCGCCGGACCAGACGTCGAGCAGCGCGCCCGCAAGCGGCTGACCCTCCGCGCTGAGCACCCGGCCCGAATAGAACGCAGGCTCGCCCTTCACGCCCGCGGCAAGATTGCTTCCGAGGGCGCGCTCCGGCGCGCCTTCCCAGTAAAACGGGCCGAGCACGGTGGATTCGAGCGAACCGTGTTCCGCTGCATGATTCAGCGTGATGACGAGAACCGACACGCCGAGCGTATCCGAGAGCAGGATGAATTCCTGGCGCTTGTCCGTGCAGGCCTTGCCCGTGGCGGTGAGGAACTGAATGGCGTTGATCCATTCGGCTTCCGTGAGCTTCACGTCGCGCACGAAATCGTGCAGGTGAGTGACGAGCGAGGTCATCACGTGTTTGAAACGCGGGTCGTCGCATTCGGACAGCCGCGCGATTACCGCCTGGGTAATACTCTTGTCATCGAACTCGCGCACGCCCGCCTCCTTACCAATCAACTGATGGTCAAACCGCCGTCAGCCACAAGGGTATGGCCCCCCGCAGCGAACCCGAGCGCGGCAGAGCGGCCAATGCCCTCGGTGGCACCGATGACGAGCGCAGTCCGGCCGGAGAAATCCATGCGGGTTACCTCGAGGCCGACGGCGCCAGCAACTGGGCTTTGTTCTGCGCGAGCAGTTCGCGCACCGACTGAGGCGGACGACGGATCAGAATCTGCAGCGCCTCGCTCTTGATGTTCAGGGCGTTCTGACGCGTGGCAGTTCCGAAGCTCGCCCCCATCTTCGCAAACGCCTCGGGCGTGCCGTTGTTGACTGCGCGATCGACGAACGCGGCATCGTCAATGTCCACCACGCGCACGGATTTGCCGGTGACCTGCGTGAGCATCTTCGCGAAGTCGCGCTCGGAGATCAGATCCGGCCCAGTGATGTCATACGTCTTGCCTTCGTGCCCGGGCGTGGCCAGCACGGCAGCGGCGGCCGCCGCGCAGTCTTCACGAGCCACCGGCGCCCACTTGCCGGGGCCGGAATTCGAAATGATCAGGCCGGAGGCAACCGCCTCCGCGCCGCGCGCGACCAGTCCATCCGAATAGAGTTGATTGCGCAGGATGGTGTAGGGCACGCCGCTGCTCTTCAGCGCTTCCTCAGTGAGACGATGATCCCGTGTGATCGTCGCGGGATTTTCATCCGTAGCGTTCACGAACGACGTGTAGACAATGTGCCGGATGCCGGACTTGCGAGCGGCACTGATAGCGTTGGTGTGCTGCTCGAGACGGCCACCAGCGCCGCTGGTGCTGATCAACAGCAGTTGCCTGCCGCCCGCGAATGCCGCGGGCAAGGACTGCGGCTTGCTGAAATCGCCGGAGCGCACCTGGGCGCCGCGCTCCGCGAACGAAGACAACTTCTCCGGCGTGCGCGTCACCAGGATGAGATTGGTGATGGGCACACCGCGCTCGAGCAACTCTGAAATCGCCTCGCCAGCCAGCTGACCCGAGGCGCCGCTGATGACGATCTTGTCGGCGGTCGCATCGTCCTTCTTCGCGGCGGCCAGCGCGCTTCCGATCGGTGCCAGCGTCGCACCGGCAATGAGCACGAGCACTGCCATGAGGCAGCGGCGGACCCGAAAATCGCTCACTCGCGAGCTCCCGAAACAGTTCACTCTTCACTCCCCCTCGACGTGCGGCCGCTACGATGCCGCGAGTGCATACTAAGCGCAATCGGCATCGCCGGCCGGAAGACCCCACATGGCAGACCTCCTGGCGCGCAGGAACACCGCTTTCGTACTTTGGCACGTCACCCCGGCGATCGACGTGCCGGAGCTCCTCATTGGCTGGTTGCAGCCTGGCACTCCGCTTACGCTCATCGGCGAGCAGCGGCTGAGGCTACGGCAGGTGGCCGGGTTCCCGGACCTGTGGGAGTTGCCCGCAGGCCAGTGCAACCTCAACGACGGCTGGATCTATTACTACTGGTTCGAAGTCACCGCGAGCCACCCGGAGCGCCCGCCCAGCCGCATTCGCATCACCGATCCTCTGGCAACGGCGGTGGACTGGCGCCTGCTCGGCCCCAAGCTCCCTCCCCCGTTCACCGACGACGACCGCTACCCGGCATCGTCCATCAAGTTCAGCGGCGGCCGGCTCGTTGCCGCGGACGTGGGTGGCGAAGTCACCAACTTCATTGGCGAGCCCATGCCGGACACGCTGCCCCCGAACAATCGCCTGGTGATTTACGAACTGCCCGCAGCGTGGGCGCGCTCCGGCCCGGCAGGCGGCCGCGAAGTGGGCGTCGGCTCGTTTCGGGATGTGATTGCGCTGATCGAGGCGAATGCCGGCGGCGCCACCTTCGAAGACCTGGAGGTCACGCATCCCGGCCGCTCCTATCTCGCGGACGAGCTGGGCGTGAACGCGCTGGAGCTGCTGCCTGCAGCCGACAGCGTGTACCGGCGCGAGTGGGGCTACGGCACCACGAATTATTTCGCGCCCGACTTCGAGCTCGGATTTCCGCTGACCTACAGCTGGCCCGCGCCGAATCGCGATCTCGCGGCGCTGGTCGGTGTGTGCCACGGACATCGCATGCGCTTCATGGCCGACATGGTGATGGCCTTTTCGAAGAGCCATCCCTATCTCGCCGCCGCCTGCGATGACTTCTTCATTCTCGACCCGGCCTCCGCCCCGGCGGACCCGGACGCGCACAGCTCTCGCGGCAGCGGTGAGTTGCGCAACGGCTTCGGCGCCAGCCTGTTCCGATACTCTCACTTCGTGGACGCCTACGACCCTGTCTCGGGCCAGCGGCTCACCGTGAGCCCGGCGCGCCAGCTCATGAAAACCGTGCTGGACCGCTGGATTCAGGATTTCCACATCGACGGCGTGCGCCTCGACAGCATCGAGAACATCGCAAGCTGGGATTTCGTGCAGGAGCTGAAAGACCACGCGCGCCTGCGCAACCAGGAGCGCTACGCTGCACTCGGGATCTCCCGAAAATCGGACGAGCGATTCATCGTAGTAGGTGAAGAACTGAGCGAGCCGCACGAGCTGCTCACGCAGCATCGTCTCGATGGCCTGTGGCATCAGGCGTTCAAGGATTACATCCGCATGGCGCTCATCGGCCGCAATCACGAGAACGAGCCGAGTTTCGAGGCCACGGTCCGCCGCGCCATCGATTGCCGCGAGTTCGGCTACGAGGATCTGTCGCAGGCCGTCATCTACCTGACCTCGCACGACGTCGAAGGCTATCGCAACGAGCGGCTGTTCAACTTCTTCACTCGCAGCGGCGTGCTGGATGTGGAGAGGCGTTGCAAGCTCGCGTTCGCGTGCCTGCTCACGGCCATCGGCATTCCCATGATCCTGGCCGGCGAGGAATTCGCGGACCAACACGATCTGTTCGATACCTCCGGCAACGTCACGCAAGGTTCCGGCAAGCAGGTGGACCCCGTGAACTTCTCACGCCTCGGGGACGACTGGCGCGTCCGGATCAAGGACTACGTGGCGCGCCTCATCAAACTGCGCACCACGTACGACGCGCTCTCCGTGAACGACGTCAACTTCATCCACACGGATTTCCAGGACGGCAAGCGCGTGCTGGTCTGGCAACGTGGCCGGCCCGGCTCGAATTCGCAGGTGGTCGTGGTGGCGAATTTCTCGGACTTCGCCACACCGGACTCGCACGAGCCCACAGCGGAGTACGGGGTACCGAATTGGCCAGCCACTCCGGCGGGCGCACGCTGGCTCGAAGTGCCACAGGACCGTTGGGTGGAACCTGACCGCATCGGGCGCGAGCCGCTGTTCGCGTGGGAAGCCAAGGTCTACGCGCTGTTCTGAGCGCGCAAGCCCGCGGCAGTTACGCGCCCGGCTTGAGATGGGGCATCAGGCGCCCGATCTGACGTTTGACCACATCGAGAATCACCGGCTTGAACTTCTCGATCTCGGCAGGGGGCAGCGCTTTCATATCCGCGCCCGGCGTGAAGTTCGCCCACTCATAGACGTAGCTGCCGCCCCACTCGCGGTATTCGAGCTTTGCACTGTCCGAGGTCTTCTGTATCAGGAGCATCTGCGAAAGGTTGAACACCACAGGCTTGGCGATGCCGTCCGGCTCGTCGCTGGTGGAGAAGCCCCAGCCCTGGATGTATTCCGGCAGCTTCCTCAGGCGATTGCCTTCCACGGATTCGGGCGAGGTATTCGGGCCCGCCGCCACGATGATGATCGCGGAGAGGTTCTGGGCGGAGATGACGCGCTCGAGCTCCTCGATGCAATCACGCGGCAGCTTGTTCGCCTGCGGCTTGTCGACGATCCACGCTTGCCGCTGCCGGCGCAGCGTGTCGCTGGGCTGCACGGAGACGGGCTCGTAGCCCGCATTGGTCAGCGCCCAGATCAGCGGCTCATCGATCACGTCCGCGGCCGACCAGTCGCCCCGGTACGTACGCATGAAACTGGTGACCTGCGTTTTACCGACGTGAAAATGCGTGACGTCCGTCGGCATCATATCCATGACGCCGATACGGGCGCCTGCCGGAATCGGCAGCGCATCCGCGCCCCATGCCGCGCCAGTCAGCGACAGCAAGAGCGCAAAGAACCAAACCTTTGCATTCGACATGACCAACCCCTCCCGCCAGCGCCTGCGTGGGACGCCTTTGTGCGGCAAATCGATGTTTACTGCGGCTGCAGTCGCATCCTTGTCACGCCATTCTCATCCACGTAATCGCGATTGTTCTCACACACGTACTCGAGCATTTCGTAATCGGGCATGCGCCGGTAACCGTTCGTATAGGTAAACGGCTTCTCGAGCGCCACCGGATCCTCGATAGTGATTTCGTCGTGCAGGATCTCTCGGGACACCAAACGGAGCCGCTCGCGGATGCGCATCTGGTCACTGTGGGGCATGTCCCGGAATCCGAGCAGCGACTCCTTCACACCCACAGTATCTATCACGAGCACGTTGCCTTCCCAGTGGCCCACCGAATGGCCGAAGAATCCGGGCGGCACGTCCTCAATCTTGAGCTGGGGCCGATCCAGGTACACCCGGCGCACCTGGCTCATCGCTTCGGCGATGAGGGTAACGCGGCCTGCCAGAAGCACACGAACCGCGTGGCCAGACCACTCCCTCACCCACTGCATGAAGACCCCCCAGTCACGCTGCAATCGCGGCGCACTCTTATGACACGCGACGCGAGCGCAATCAACGGGATGGCGCGAAAGGGGGTGAGGCGCCGCTGGCCGGCCCCTCCTGCCCCGGCCAGGCTACGATGGACCCTTGCCGGAGCGACAGGGAGTTCGGTGTATTGCCGCTCGCGCTTAACAATTCCTTACATCTGCTCGGCTCGCATCCCGATGCGCGTTCCGGAGCTGCAGACTGCGTAGCGGCCGCGGGCTTTATCGGAACAGCACTACCGCTTTTTGCAATGTCATCCACACGCCCCAGGTAATGGGGATCCAGACGGCGAGCCACGCAAGCACGGCAAAGGCCGGGCTGATTGCAACAGCTGCTTCCGATGGGCCCGGTGTGCCTGCGACGGAGCGACGCGCGCCCTGCGCTCCCGATGAATCGATGGCCTCACCCTCGTCCCCTTTCAGGTGATGCTTCGGATCCACCGGCCGAACGAGCCAGTTGCACACGAAGCCCAGCGCGAGCAGGCCCGCCAGAATGAACATGGTGACGCTGTACGCCTGTGCGCGCGGCACCCCATGATCGATTTGATACTCGCGAATGTAGTTCACGAGCACCGGACCCAGCACGCCTGCTGTCGACCACGCTGTGAGCAGGCGGCCATGAATGGCGCCCACCATCTTCGTGCCGAACATGTCCGCAAGATACGCGGGCACGGTGGCAAAGCCACCGCCGTACATCGACAGGATGACGCAGAAGAAAGCCACGAACAGCGCAAGGCTGCCGATGCTCGCAGTCCAGGGGATGGAAGCATAGAGCGCGAAGCCGAGCATGAAGAAAATGGCGTACGTGACCTTGCGCCCGATGCGATCCGACAGCGACGCCCAGAAAATGCGGCCGGCGATGTTGAACAGTGACAGGAGGCCGGTGAAGCCGGCGGCGATCGCGGCGATCTGCGCCAGCTGGTCCTGCGATAACTCTGTAAACGCGGCGTTGATGCCGATCAGCCGGCCTGCAAACACTTCCTGAAGAAGCGGCGAAGCCATGCCGAGAATGCCGATGCCCGCCGTGACGTTCAGCATCAGCACGAACCATAGCAGCCAGAACTGCGGCGTGCGCCAGGCCACATCCAGATGCACATTGTGTCTGGTGATGAGGCTGTTGTTTTTCTCCGGCGCCGGCGTCCACCCCACGGGTTTCCAGCCTTCCGCAGGCACGCGATAGCCGAGCGCGCCGCAGATCATGAACACGAAGTAGATGGCCGCGAGCGTGAGGAACGTCTGCCACACGCCCACCGACGTGGGTGTGGCGTAGAACTTCATCAGCTTGTCCGCCAGGGGCGCACCGATCATGGCGCCGCCGCCGAAGCCCATGATGGCCATGCCGGTGGCCATGCCGCGCCGATCCGGAAACCATTTGATGAGCGTGGAAACGGGTGAGATATACCCAAGGCCGAGACCGACTCCACCGATGACGCCGGCGCCGAGCCACAACATCCAGATCTGATGCAGCATGACCCCGACGGCCGAGATGACCAGCCCACCACACCAGCACACGGCCGAAACGACGCCCGCCTTGCGCGGGCCAGCGCGCTCGAGCCACCCGCCCCACGTGGCCGCGGAGGCGCCGAGGAAAACGAAGAACAGTGTATAGGTCCACCCCAGCATGGAGATCTTCCAGTCACAGGTGGCCGCGAACACCTGCTGCAGGAAACTGAAATCCTTCGGGCACGTTGTGGGGGAGGTGATGCCAATGGATTTGGAGAGCGGCAACCAGAACACGGAGAAGCCGTAGGCCATGCCGATGCACAGGTGGATGGCGAGCGCCGCCGGTGGCACGAGCCAGCGATTGAACGCCGGCGTGGCGACGATTCGTTGCCGGGAAAGAAACCCGCCGTCCACAGTAGCGCTGGCTGCTACGACGCTGCTTGCCGACATGTCCATGAACCCCCTGTGCCGATCGGGCTCGCTATCATACGAACCCCAGCGTGTCGGGAGAAAGTCGAGATGAGTTTTCGCCCCCGCGCCCGATGGGCCCTGCTTCGGATGGCCGTCACGGCGTGTTTGATGACGGCCTTGGTCGCAGGGCCGCCACCGGCTGCAGCGCGCCCCGGCCTGCTGGGCGCCATCAACGCCGTCCGCGCCGCCGGCTGTGGCGGCAACCGCGGCTTGAACACACCGCTGCGCGCGAGCCGGCAACTGGACGCCGTGGCGCGCCGTATCTCTCGCGGCACCCAGCTCGGCAAAGCCCTGTCGGCGGCGGGGTACCGCGCCATGCACTCGTCGTCCCTGTTCTTGTCTCATTCGGGAAGCGCTGAAGATATCGCACGGGCCGTTGCCGGCCGCTCCTGTCGCGAGCTCAGCAACGCCGCCGTGCATGACATCGGCATCGAACGGCGCGGCGAAGACATCTGGATCGTGCTCGCGGCGCCCTTCGAAGCACCCGCGCTCGGTAACGCGGATGAAGTGAGCCAGCAGGTCCTGGCCCTGGCGAACAATGCCCGCTCGCGAACGCGCCAGTGCGGGCGCAAATCATTCGACGCCGCCCCGCCGCTCGTGCTCGCATCCAGGTTGAACGATGCCGCGCGCGAACACGCGCGGGACATGGCGAAACACAGCGAACTGAGCCACGAAGGGAGCGACGGCACCACGCCCGCGCAACGAGTGACGCAAGAGGGGTATGCCTGGCGAACAGTGGGGGAGAACGTTGCGTCCGGACCCACTTCGGCCGAGGAAGTGATGGCGGGATGGCTCGAGAGCCCCGGCCATTGCGAGAACCTGATGGACCCGCGCTTCACCGAGATGGGCATTGCCTATACAGTAGATTCCAAAAGCGAGTCCGGGGTCTATTGGGCGCAGGTGTTTGCCACACCGCGCCGGTAACTCCCTTCATAGTCGAAAGGGGCCTCCGTCTTGAGTCAAACCATTCAAATCGACCGCCTGGTCGACGACCAGGCCATCAGTGGCTTCAACATCAAGCTGCTGCTGTGGTCGTTCCTGGCCATGTTCGCGGACGGCTACGACATCTCCGCGATGGCATTCGCCGCGCCCGAACTCGTGCGGCAGTGGCATGTAGCGCCGAGCTCGTTCGGCGTGGTGTTCAGCGCCAGCCTGTTTGGCGTGTTGTTCGGGGCGCCGCTGCTGGGCTATGTGGGTGACCGGTTCGGCCGGCGTGCTGCCATCGTCATTGGCTCGGCGATCTTCGGCGTTGGCACGCTCGCCATGATGTGGGCCGGCAGCCTCGAGCAGATGACGGCGCTGCGCTTTCTCGCCGGCATCGGCATCGGTGGGCTCATGCCGAATACCATCGCTCTGAATTCCGAGTTGTCGCCGCGCCGCTGGCGCGCAACGCTGGTGGTGCTGATGTTCACGGGCGTCACGCTCGGCAGCGCCACGCCCGGGCCGGTGGCAGGATGGCTGGTGCCGGAATACGGGTGGAAGATTCTGTTCCTGATCGGCGGCGTGGTGCCGCTGGTCGTGGCGGGGTTCCTCTACTTCCTGTTGCCGGAGTCGGTGAAGTTCCTCACCACGCGGCCGCAGCGGCGAGCCGAGCTGCTGAAGACCGCGAGACGCATGCGCCCGGGGCTCACCATTCCCGACGATGCGCAGTTCGTGCTGGAGCAGACCGCGTCAGCCGCTGCGAGCGGCGGGTTTCTCGGCTTGCGGCGCATTTTCCGCGGCGGCCTCGCAATCATCACGCCCCTGCTGTGGATCTGCTTCGCCACCACGCTGATGGCGAATTTCTTCCTCAACAACTGGATGCCGCTCATTTTCGAGAGCAACGGCATCTCGCCGAAGGAAGCGGCCATCGCGAGCACGCTGTACCACGTGGGCGGCACGATTGGCGGCGTCGTCGTCAGTGTGCTGCTCAACAAGTGGGGGTTCGTATCCATTGCCGCATTGTTTGCGCTGGCGGGGCCCGCCATTGCGGCCATTGGGCTCGATGGCATTTCGAACGGCATGCTTACGTTTTTTGCGGGGTTTGCGGGGTTTGCGGTGCTGGCCTCGCAGTTCGGCAACAACGCGTGCGCCGGGCTCATCTATCCCACCGAGGCTCGCTCGCAGGGCGCGGGCTGGGCACTGGGCATCGGGCGCATCGGATCTATCGTTGGGCCGCTGGTGGGCGGAGTGCTCGTCGCCATGAAGATGCCGCTGCAGCAGTTGTTTTTGTGGGCGGCGTTGCCGATGGTGGTTGGGCTGGTGGCTGCGATTGCGGTTGCGCGGCTGTGCTATGTGAGGTTTCAGGGGTTCCAGCTGGATGACAAGCCGGCGGTGCCTGAGGTGATTGCGGGTGAGACGGTCGTGAAGACCGCGACGTTGTAGCGGCGCGTTCGAAGTTTCACCTCTTCAGCCGCCCGGGGATTGAGGGCTCTTGTTCGGCTGCGCCGCCAGAAGCCCTCAATCCCCGGGGGGCTAAGAGGCGATCACTGGTGGCTTCAGCCTCGTCCAACGTACGGCATCTTCGTCGCCATGATAGTCATGAAGAGCACATTGGCATCGAGCGGCAAATTAGCCATGTGAAGCACAGCGCGCCCCACGTGCTCCACATCCATCAACGGCTCCACGCCAGCACCAACGCTCGGCAACTTCGCAGCAAGCTCTGTACGCGCATTACCGATGTCGATTTGCCCACACGCAATGTCGAACGCCCGGCCATCTAACGACGTCGCTTTCGTGAGGCCGGTGATGGCGTGCTTCGTGGCGGCATAGGGTGCCGTGTTCAGCCGCGGCGAATGAGCCGCAATGGAACCATTGTTGATGATGCGGCCACCGCGCGGGGTCTGGCTCTTCATCTGCCGCATAGCTTCCTGCGTGCACAGGAACACGCCGGTGAGGTTCGTATCTACAACGGCCTTCCATTGATCGAATGTGAGGTCCTCCATGGGCACGGCGGGCGCGTTGACGCCGGCGTTGTTGAACAGCAGATCCACGCGGCCAAATGCTTC
>JBDTUL010000010.1:0-28118 GCA_040007735.1 Gammaproteobacteria bacterium
AAGCCCTCAATCGCCGGGCGGCTGGGAGATTGCCTCTGCTTGCGTCTTCAACCGCCCCAAAAACTCATTCCACCCCTGCGGATAATCACTAAGGTCCGCCGTCCGCTCGAAGGGCTCATGAATGAGCGTAACGCGCGTCTGATCGCCAATCGCCTCGAGTAGCCAGGTGATTCTCTGCGGAGGCATCTCAGTAACGCCCCTCCAGTTGGGCCAATCCGTCACGAGCTTGGCGTCCTCAACCAGTTCGAGAATGCGCGTAGGCCCGCCCTCGACTTGCTTGCCACGCACTTCGTACTTCCACCCATAGCTGTAACGCCCACCAACATGGCGCTCAGCGATAGCACCAGCCGCAATCCACTTATCGAGCAGCGCCGGATCGAGCAACGTGCGAAACACTTCCTCACGCGAGGCGCTGATCAGAACGGTCTGTCGCAATCGCGGGCGTGGATCCGAAAAATCCGCCAGGTACAAGCCACTGCCGCCGGCAAGGTGCGCACGCAGATTGGCAAACGTCATACGCCAGAGATCGTCAACCAGATCCAGTGGGCGCGGCACGTCCGGCGCCACCGGAAAATAGTGCCGGCCCTTCACGACGGTAGCCGAGCCGTCGGCAACTGTCGGATCGGGCGTCAGCTCGAGTGTGACTTCGCTGTCCCGATCTTCCAGCCGCCACGAAAACGCCAGCAGGCTCGGCGCTTCGATACGAAGAATCTTTTGTGACGCCTGCGCGCGGGTGGGCGCGCCGTGCGTGTGCTTGCCCCAGAACCTGAATTCGCCGCCAGCCCGAGGCTCGATTTCCACTCTCTCGGCGAACC
Organism: Gammaproteobacteria bacterium; assembly: GCA_040007735.1. Lineage (GTDB taxonomy): Bacteria > Pseudomonadota > Gammaproteobacteria > Steroidobacterales > Steroidobacteraceae > JADGHX01. The sequence continues at coordinate 816 of JBDTUL010000010.1, forward strand.
ACCGGCCGAGCTCCGCTTCATCCGTTAGCGCGCGGAAAACCGTTTCGCGCGTCGCGGCCAGCGTTTCGGTGAATTCGTGGGTGAGTGCGGTCATCGGCGGTTCCTGCATTTTCGGGCTGCCCGCGGCGGGCGAGCGCAACTCGATACCCTGCCCTGTTGCACCCGTCAAGGGCTGCGCTGGAGGCGGTGTCTCGCAAGACGGTTACGCTAGAATCCCGCGCAGCCGACGCGTCGTCGGGCTCACCTTGGCGGAATCCATGATCGAACGCTTCATTGAAAAGGTTTTGTTCGCCAGCCGGTGGCTGCTCGCACCGCTGTACCTGGGGCTGGCCCTCGGCCTGATCGCGCTCGGCGTGAAATTCTTCCAGGAAGCCTTTCACACGATGATGCACATCCTGACGCTGGAAGAAGCCGATCTGGTGCTGGTGGTGCTGGCACTCATCGACATCACGCTCGTGGGCAGCCTCATCGTGATGGTGATGTTCTCAGGCTACGAGAACTTCGTGTCGCGCATCGATACGTCGTCGGAGAAAGACGCGCTGGGGTGGCTGGGGAAACTGGACTCGGGCACGCTCAAACTGAAAGTCGCCGCGTCCATCGTTGCCATTTCATCCATTCACCTGCTGCGGGTGTTCATGAAGGCGCAGGATACGGCGAATGACAAGATCATGTGGTACGTGATCCTGCACCTGACGTTCGTCGTCTCCGCGGTGTTGCTGGGTGTGCTGGATCGCATGTCGTTTGCGGATCATCGCGAGAAGTTGCCGCCGACGCCGTAGGGCAATTTCACCGCTTGGGATTCTGCAGCCGACGCTTGAGCGGCTTCGCATTCGCGGCGCCGCTTGAGCGGCGAATGCAGTCGCTGTGAGATGACTGTGCGTGCCGCTGGCGTGCGTGAGCGCCAGGAACACGTCGTCTTGCACGGCGGAGCCGGGGGCGGCGGCGGCCCAGCTCCGCATAGACACGCGTGACAGAACCAAACAGCTGCAGCGCCTGATCGATGAGGTGCGGGCCCAGGTCGTACAGAAGACCGTTAGCATCTTCCAAAGTGCCTTCTTCCACGGTGATGCCAGCGCGCCGGCAGGGTCTAAGCGCTCACCTGCCGGCATGCCACAGCGCTAAGCGCCGCCTTTGCCGCGCCGTGCCGCCTCGATCGCTGCGATGTCGATCTTCTTCATTTTCATCATGGCGTCGAACGCGCGCTTGGCGGCAGCCTTATCGGAGCTTGTCGTTGCTTCCATGAGCGCCCGCGGAGTGATTTGCCAGGACAAGCCCCATTTGTCCTTGCACCAGCCGCACTGGCTTTCGGCGCCCCCGTTGCCGACGATCGCATTCCAGTAGCGGTCGGTCTCGGCCTGGTCTTCCGTGATGATCTGAAACGAAAACGCTTCGCTGTGTTTGAAGATCGGGCCGCCATTGAGGCCGAGGCAGGGTATGCCCAGCACCGTGAATTCGACGGTCAGCACCTGCCCCTTCTTGCCATCCGGGTAATCGCCCGGCGCCATGTGGACTGCGCTGACGGCGCTGTCCGGAAAGGTCTGTGCATAAAACTTGGCAGCTTCTTCAGCCGCGCCGTCGTACCAAAGGCAAATTATGTTCCTGGCCATTGCTGTCTCTCCTCGTTGTGACTTGTTGGAAACGCTCCTGCTTTTAAGACGAACCAGTGCACCCAGAACCGACAATCGGCCAAAGCCGACTTACAGTCGCGCCCTCCTGCTGCCATCTCCGTGCGCTGGCCAGCGGTCGGGACGCGGGAGCTGGACAGATCCGATATGCACAATATAATAGGCGCTATCTCGTTTAACGCCTAATATTATGGGCTTCAAGACCACTTCCGCAGAGGTTACCGCTCGCATCCAGCGGCTGGCTGAGCGCGTCCGCACAGCGCGAAAGCGACGGGGCTGGACGGTGGTCGAAACAGCCGCCAAGGCCGGCATCCACCGCAACACGCTGACCGCTCTCGAGCTGGGCAAGCCCGGGGTAGCGATCGGCGCGTATGTATCCGTGCTTTGGGTCCTAGGCCTCGATCGCAGCCTGGAGGCAGTGGCCGATCCCGACAAGGACACGCACGGCAAGACTCTCGAAGCTGCGCGCCGTCCAGAACGCGCGCGCAAGCGCCAGGCACCTAAAGACGAATACAACTTCTGAGTCTGAGATGGCAGAGCGTCAGGTCTACATCTACATCCAACTCCCCGAGACACTCGGGGCGGTTCCGGCCGCGCTCTTGAAAGTCACTCGCCATCGCGACGGAACGTACGTCGGCCGATTTCGGTACGGCGACCGCTATCTGGAAAGAAGCAGTGCCGTCGAGCTCGATCCGTTCCAGCTTCCGCTGGGCAAGGACGTTTACGAGTTCACGAAACTCAAGGGCATTCCGGGCGCCGTTCGCGACGCCGCACCGGATGCCTGGGGCCGCCGCGTAATCGAACACAAGCTCCAGCGCGATGCTGCCGATCTCGAGGAGATCGATTACCTCCTCCACGGGCCTCAGGACGGCGCAGGTTATCTGAGCTTCGGACTGCGTCGCGAGCCGCCGGCTCCGCGACGTCCCTACAACCGAACTCACCATCTCGCCGACTTGATTGCCGCAGCCGAAGCCGTGGAGGATGGGCGTCGCGTTCCGGAAAACATTCTCGAACAGCTCGAGCCGGGAACGAGCATGGGCGGCGCACGACCCAAAGCAACCCTCGAGCATGACGGCGCGCTCTGGCTTGCAAAGTTTCCGGAGCGCGCGGACCGATTCAATCTGCAGCGAATCGAGTACGCTACGCTGGATCTCGCCCGCCGGTGTGGTCTCAGCACGTGCAAGGCGACTCTGCAGACCGTCGGCCGGCGCGACGTGTTGATGCTCCAACGCTTCGACCGCCAACCTGCCGACGGCGGTTACTTCCGGCTTGGCTTCGTGAGCGGGCTCACCGTTCTCGACGCTGAAGACACCTATCTGAATCGCGATCGATGGTCCTACCTGCTATTGGCCGATAGCGTCCGCCGCTGGTCCAGCCGGCCGCAACAGGACTGCGCAGAACTCTTTCGTCGAATGGTGTTCAACGCGGCGGTCACCAACAATGATGACCATCCTCGCAATCATGCATTGCTGCGGCATCCGGACGGCTGGCGCCTCTCGCCGGTGTATGACGTCGTTCCAGTCCCCGCCGTGAGTCTCGAGCGACGCGATCTCGCGTTGACTGTCGGCACCTATGGGCGAGCCGCGAGCCTCTACAATCTGATCTCGCAGTGCGAACGTTTCGGATTGACGGAAGAGGACGCCCGTAAGGAAATTCGCCATGTCGCATCGATTGTTCGAAGATGGCGCGAGCGCTTTGCGGCCTGCGGCGTCAGCTCGAAGGATATCGAGCACATCGCGCCGGCGATGTTGGCGCCGCCATTCCTTGCCGACGTTCCTCCAGAGCCCCTCTAGGCCGAACCAATACACGCCCCGCCCTGTGTCTTGTTCCTCAGCCGCCCGGCGGTTGAGGGCTTCTTCGCCCTCTCCGGCGAAGACCCAGCGAAACAACCATGGCATGTCCGTTTTTGACCGTCGATTGACCCCGGCTGATCTTGTCGGGTGGAGTCTGCGGGCACAAGATACGCGCCATCCCCCCACCGGAGCCATCCATGAAATCCGCCCTGATCGTCGTCGACGTCCAGCAGTCCTTCCAGCAGCGCCCGTACTGGCACGACGAGGACGTCGCACCCTTCATGTCGCAGATTCAGAAGCTCATCGATCGCTGTCAGTCGCAGGGTGTGCCGGTGCTGCAGGTGTTTCACGAAGAGCCGTCGGGGGTTTTCTCACGCGCTTCGGGCCATGTGAAGGCGCTCGAGGCGCTGCGCATTGCGCCGACGGAAGTGTTCTACAAGAACGTTCATTCGGCGTTGTTCGGCAGGGCGTCCAACGGCAAGTCGCTCGAGACCTGGCTGCGGGACAACGGCATTCAGCATGTGATCGTTACGGGCATTCGCACCGAACAGTGCTGCGAGACCACTACGCGCCATGCGTCTGACTCCGGCTTCGAGGTCACCTACGCGATGGACGCTACCCTCACCTTCCCCATGGTGGCGAAATCGGGCCGCACGTACAGCGCTGCCGATATCATGGAGCGCACCGAGCTCGTGCTGGCAGATCGCTTTGCGAAGGTCGTGAATGCGGAGGCGGTAGCTCTGTAGGCTCCGAGCCGCCCGGCGATTGAGGGCTTCTTGAATGCGAGGTCAATTGTGACTACTGAAGTCATCTTCGCCCTTCTTCCCCGCGCAGTGCTGCTCGACGTTGCAGGCCCGGCCGAAGCTTTCCGTATAGCGAATGACTTCGTAGCGGGCAGCTTCTCGCTCCGCTTCGCAGGCAGCACCCGAACCATCGACTCAGCCATCGGCCTGCAACTCGCCGCGCTCGACCCACTGCCGCGCGAAGTGCCCGAGGGCGCACTCATTGTCGTCACGGGTGTGTCGGGCCGCGCGCTCGATCTGAAGAGCGCCCCGGTCATACAGCTCTCCCGCTGGCTGAGCTCGGCGATGAAGACCGAGTCAGTCACGCTAATGTGCGTGTGTGCGGGTAGCGTCGTTGCGGCCAACGCTGGCGTGCTCACTAACCTTGAATGCACCACGCATCACGCGCATATCGACGAGTTGACGCGGGTCGAACCGCTAGCCCACGTACACGCGAATCGAATCTTTGTAGAAGACGGCCGCGTGCTCACCAGCGCCGGCGTTACTGCGGGAGTTGATCTGGCACTTCACGTCATAGGTAAGCGGCTCGGCCACAGGGTCGCTGCGTCGGTAGCGCGTGAATTGGTGGTGTACATGCGGCGCTCGGGCGCAGACCCGGCGCTATCGCCTTGGGTAATGCACCGGAATCACGTTCATCCCGTAGTCCATCGCGTGCAGGATGCCGTGAGCCGCAACCCGGCGGGCCGCTGGCCAACCGACAAGCTCGCGGACATCGCCCACACCAGCACGCGAAATCTCGCCAGACTTTTCGCCCAGCACGCGGAGTGTTCGCCGCTCGACTACGTGCAGCGATTGCGGGTTGGCCTGGCGCGCGAGCTGCTCACTCAAGGCGATCTCAGCATGGACCGGGTTGCGGAGATGTCGGGGTTCACCTCGGCGCATCAGTTGCGACGGGTGTGGCGGCGGTGGGAGAGCGTGGCGCCGAGCCAGCTATAGTTTTTTTGGTTTTTGGAGCCTGGATTTCGGAATTTGGATCCCGATCTCAGCCGCCCGGCGATTGGGGGCTCTTGTCTGGCGCAGCCACGATCCGGAAGCCCAATCGCCGGGCGGCTGAAGACAAGAACCTGTTCTTTCAGAACGGCTCGGCGTGCCGCGCCTCACTGTCGCTCTGCCGAACCCCCATCCCTACACCCCAGTACTCAGGTACGCTCCCCATATTCAACGCGGGAGATCTCCATGTCGAAGCCTCTTGAAATGCGGCGTGCCCTGCGCGCGGCGGGATTGAGCCTTGTCAGCGCCCTCGCCTTCATCGGCACACACACGCTGGCCGCAGGCGCCCCCAAAACAAATGCCGTCCAACAGCAGCTCGCGCGCGACATCTACCAGGAACTGGTGGAGATCAACACCTCGCAATCCGCCGGCGACACGTATCAGGCGGCACAGGCGATGGCTGCGCGTTTGAAAGCGGCCGGCTTCCCCGACGCCGACGTACAAACTTTCCAGACCGCGCCCAAGCGGGGCAACCTCGTGGCGCGCCTGCACGGCACGGGCAAGCGCAAGCCGCTGCTGCTGCTCGCTCACATCGATGTGGTTGAAGCCCTGCGCGCGGACTGGTCCACCGATCCTTACAAGTTCGTCGAGCAGGACGGGTACTTCTACGGCCGCGGCACCGGCGACGACAAGTACATGGCGGCGACGTTCGTCTCGAACTTCATCCGCTACAAGAAGGAAGGCTACAAGCCGGACCGCGACCTCATTCTCGCACTGACCACGGATGAGGAAATTTCCGACCAGCACGGCTATGGCATCAAGGACCTCATCAAGAACCATCGTGAGCTGATCGACGCGGAGTTCGCCCTGAACGAAGGCGGCGGCGTCGCGCTCCAGGACGGCGAGCCCAGGTGGGTGAACATCCAGACCACCGAAAAGCTGTTCCAGAGCTTCTGGCTGGAAGTGACCAACAAGGGCGGTCACAGCTCGCAACCTTCGAAGGACAACGCGATCTATCGTTTGTCAGAGGGACTCACGCGGCTGTCGAAATTCGATTTTCCCGTTCACCTGAACGACACCACGCGCGTGTACTTCGAGCGACTGTCTGCGCTGCAGCCGGGCCAGGATGGGCAGGACATGAAAGCGATCCTGTCCTCGCCGCCGGATGCCGCGGCGGCAGAGCGCCTGTCGACGCGGCCCGCGTTCAATGCGCAGCTGCGCACCACGTGTGTGGCGACTCGCCTCGAAGGCGGCCATGCGGACAATGCGCTGCCTCAGCTCGCACGCGCGATGGTGAACTGCCGTATCGCACCGGGCGAGCCCGTCGAACAGGTGCGCCAGATGATCGTGAAGGCTGTTGCGGACGATCAGATCTCAGTGCAGCCCGACTATCTGGACACCGCGAGCGACCCCTCTCCTCTCACGCGCGAGCTCAGCGCCGCCATCGGCAAACTCACGCCGAAATTCTGGCCCGGCGCACCGCTGATCCCCATCATGTCCGCCGGCGCGAGCGACGGCCGCTTCCTGCGCAACGTCGGCATCCCCACATACGGCCATTCGGGCCTGGCGGGCGACATGTTCGACAACCGCGCCCACGGCAAAGACGAGCGCGTCGCCGTGAAATCCTTTCTCGACGGTCAGGAATATCTGTACCAGCTCGTGAAGCTGCTGTCCGGCGGGCGCTAGGGGAGTGTCTGACTTGTAGGCGTCACAGCGAGCCTATGCCCACGGCCGGCCCATATGCGCATATGAGGGCACCTTGCAAGCGGCAATCGCGCTCAAAATCGTGCAAATCGCGGCTGTCGAAATGCGGCACACATCGGTACGTTGGCGTACCTTCGCAACGGACTGGTTTTTTCGATCATGGCTTGCAAGACATATGTATCCGATGCCATAATTTCGGAACGGCGATGGGTGGTGGAGTTCGCGGAGGAGTTTGAGGCGGAGTTCGATTCGCTACCGGAAGCCGTGCAGGACGAAATCCTGGCGCATTCCTCCCTGCTGCAACAGTTCGGCCCAGAGCTGGGCCGGCCGCGGGTGGATACATTGAAGGCGTCGACGCATCCCAACCGGAAGGAGTTGCGCTTCAATGCGGCGGGCGGTGTGTGGCGAGTGGCGTTTGCGTTCGACCCAGCGCGTCGCGCCATCCTGCTAGTGGCTGGTGACAAGTCTGGCATCAGCATGAAGCGGTTCTACCGTCAGCTCATGCGTGTCGCCGAGAAACGGTTCGATCTGCATTTGGCGCGACTGAAGAGGTGAGACATGGGACGTACGGTTACTGCGAAGATTGCAACTCTGCCCCGCGCTCGCCGCGCGAAGATCAAGGCTCGTGCCGCACAGCTCGTTGCTGAAGAAATGTCACTGCGGGCCCTGCGTAAAGCGCTGGGTCACACGCAGGCGAAGGTCGCAGCGGACTTGGGTGTCGGGCAAGACACAGTGTCTCGCTACGAACAGCGCGCGGACATGCTGCTGTCCACGCTCCAGCAGTACATCAAGGCTATGGGCGGGAGCTTGTGTCTCATTGCGGAATTTCCCAGCAGGCCGCCGGTGCGCATCAACACCCTGTCGGAAATCAGCGCGTAGCGACTACGTGAAGGGCTCGCTGGCAGAAGGCTCGGCTGATGCGCGAAGCTAACTCAGGCGCCCCGGGCGCGGGCCACCGGTGGCCCAGTCGAGCAACTCGACTGTGTGGATGATGGGAATGGCGGTGGCCTGAGAGATTTGCGTCATGCAGCCAATGTTGCCTGTGGCAATCACGGTGGGCTGCAAGGATTCGATGTTGCGAGCCTTGCGATCGCGCAGCTGTCCTGACATTTCGGGCTGGAGCATGCTGTAGGTGCCGGCGGAGCCGCAGCAGATGTGGGCTTCGGGCACATCGAGCACAGTGAAGCCCGCCTTGCGGAGCAGGTCTGGCCCCACTGCGTGCAATTTCTGGCCATGTTGGAGCGAGCAGGCGGAATGGTAGGCGACGCGTATTCCAAGCGCCGCGGTCGACGTTGCCGCCGCGCCGAGCGCGCCAAACCCATTAGGCCCGACCGGTCCACGCGACGCAGCGGCGAATACACTGCGGCTCTCGGTCGCCGGCGCCTCGAATTGCGATTCAGCCTTTAGCTCTTCTACCGAGAGAGCTTGCTTCGCCGGTGACTCTCCGAGCACCTGCGCCAGCACTTCCGTCACGTCCCGCGAAATCGAAGAAATTCGCTTCGCCTTCGCGGCGTACTCAGTGTCGTTGCGGAAGATGAATCCGTAGTCCTTCAGCATGGTGCCGCAGCCCGAGGCGGTTACGATGATGGCGTCGAGACCGCCGCCTTCGATCTCGCGGGTCCAGGCGTCGATGTCCGCTTTCGCTTGCTCGTTTGCGGCGTGCTCGCGCCCGAGGTGGTGGACCAGAGCGCCACAGCAGCCCGTGCCCTTCGCGACTACAACCTCGACACCGTGACGATTGAGCAGCCGAATGGCGGCTTCGTTGATCTCTGGCCGCAGCGCCGGCTGAACGCAGCCGGGAAGCAGCGCCACGCGCTTGATTGAAACGGTGCTATTGGTCGATGCGAAATGCGCCGTACCCGCAGCGGTGAGTTTGTTTTCTGCCGATGCAGCCGCAGGCGCAGCCGCAGCCGCAGCCGCAGCCGCCGCGCGCTGTACCCGCGCAGTCGTCGAATTGTGAACCGCGCTCTCAGTGCGCCCCGCCGACGTTAGCGTCGTTGGTGGGCCGCCGCGCGCACCACCAGCAGCATCCAACAGTGCCTGCAGTCGCTTCGGTAGCAGAGTGCGAAACGGCCGCGCGAGAGACGCCGCCCACAATGCTGCACGGAATCGCCCGGTGTGGGGCAACACGAACGCCAACATCGAGCGCATCAAGCGGTCGGCGAGCGGCCGCTGATATGTGCGTTCGATATGCTGGCGAGCGTGATCGACGAGATGCATGTAGTTGACGCCGGAAGGGCACGTGGTCATGCATGCCAGGCACGTGAGGCAGCGATCCAGATGCTTCACCGTGGTGGCGTCGGCGGGGCGGTCTTTCTCGAGCATGTCCTTCGCGAGATAGATTCGTCCGCGTGGGCTGTCGAGTTCATCGCCCGTCAGCAGATACGTGGGACACGTGGCCGTGCAGAACCCGCAGTGAACGCAGGCCCGCAGAATGCGTTCCGACTCTGCGACCTGGGGATTGGCGAGCTGCGCCGGTGAGAAATGAGTCTGCATGCGCGTCAGACTTCCGCGTACATGCGGCCGGGATTGAGCACGCGCGATGGGTCGAACTGCGCTTTCACGCGCTTTGAGAGTGCCGCGAGGGCTGGGGGCTGCGGCTGGAACACCTCGACGGATGCGCGCACGCTGTCGTGCGCGCGAATCAACGTGGCGTGGCCGCCAGTAGATCCCACGGCCTCGCGAACAATGCGAGCGTGCGCATCTCCAGGCACGGTTTCAGGCAGCTGCACCCACACGAGCCCACCGCCCCAATCCAGAAACGCCTGCGCGCCCGGAATCGAACGCTCGATGCGTTCGATCACATTCGCCCCTTCAGCGGGCGGCACCGAAAGACGCCACACGATGGGCGCGGCGTTGTCACGGGCCGCCGAGAGAGGCACCCCGGTGGACCCGCCAGACCTGCTGGACTCGCTGAACCCGGTTGATCGGCCGAACTCGCCGGACCCAGCATCAGATTCGCCACCGAGTCCACGACCGCTCGTACCTGCGGCGCTCGACGTCCTAGCAAACGGCATCACATCCCGCACGCCGCGCCAAAACTCAACCGAAGTCTCGCGATCCAGCACCGTCAACGACCCCGCGCTCTCGAGCTGACCGCGCAATCGCGTGAGCCGAAACTCCACCGACGGCCGAACCCCTTCGATCCGAAATGCAGTGACAGAGCCACCGGATGAAATGCCGGGCGGCACCAACTCCGCGGGCAAATAACATGCACCCGACGCATCCACCGCGGACTGAAGAACACCCGCCATCGATCGCACAGCGTCCTGCGCACCAAGCCCGTGGACCAGCAGCGTGCGCACATCTTCAGCGGCGGGCAACACCTTCACGGTAACCTCAGTGAGCACAACCAGCGTGCCATACGACGCCGTCATCAGCTTCGGCATGTCGTAGCCCGTGACGTTCTTGACGACCTTGCCGCCGCCGACAAATGCCTCGCCACGCCCCGACACCGCTGCAATTCCAAGCACGTGGTCGCGCGCCGCGCCAGCCTTCACGCGGCGTGGCCCAGACAACCCCGCGGCAATGACACCCCCCAACGTGCCCACACTAGCCCCGGCCCCGGCCCCGGCCGCGGCCGCGGCGGCGGCGGCGGCGAGCGCGGTCGCGGTACGGTGCGAGTGCGAGTGCGCCACACGATCGACGGCGGTGGCGCCAAGCAACGCCGAAAGGTCCGGTGGCTCGAACGCCAGGCACTGCCCCTTCTCGGCCAGTGCAGCCTCGACAACTTCCATCGGCGTTCCAGGCCGCACAGTCAGAATGAGTTCCGCCGGCTCGTAGTTCACGATGCCCGCGATCGCAGACACATCCAGCGTATGCGGCGCCTGCGGCGGCCGCCCCAGCGCTCGCTTGCTCCCGTTACAAACCACATCGAACGCCTCACCCGCCGCCAGCGCCCAGCGCAAGGCATCGGTCACTTCGTTGGGCGAACGAGGAGAAAACGTAGTCACCAGCGTGGATCAGAATCGAGGAATGTCGGGATAGGCAAGCTTACCCTGATGCACGTGCATCCGGCCCAGCTCCGCGCACCGGTGCAGCACCGGGAACACCTTGCCCGGATTCAGCAGACCCGCCGGATCGAACGCGCACTTGAGGCGTTCCTGATGCGCCAGGTCGCTGGCCGTGAACTGCTCGGTCATCAGGTCGCGCTTCTCGACGCCCACGCCGTGCTCGCCCGTGAGCACACCGCCCACCTGCACGCATAATCGTAGAATTGCAGCGCCGAACGCCTCGGCGCGCTCCAACTCTCCGGGCACGTTCGAATCAAACAGAATCAGCGGGTGCAGATTGCCGTCCCCCGCGTGAAACACGTTGGCCACGCGCAGGCCGAACTCGCTCTGGAAGCCATTCATCTTCGTCAGCACTTCTGACAAAGCCTTGCGCGGAATAGTGCCATCCATGCAGAGATAGTCGGGGCTGATGCGCCCCACCGCAGGGAATGCGGCCTTGCGTCCGGCCCAGAATGAAAGCCGCTCCGTCTCGCTATTGCTCATGCGGCAACTCACTGCAGCGCGTGCCGTGGCGATGCCCATCACCGCCTCGCACAGATGATCCACTTCCGCCGCTGGCCCATCGAGCTCGACGATGAGCAACGCTTCCACGTCCAGCGGATAACCTGCTTTCACGAACGCTTCGGCCGCGTGAATCGCAGGCTTGTCCATCATCTCCATGCCCGCTGGAATGATGCCGGCCCCGATGATCGCCGCCACCGTGTCGCCCGCCGCTTCGTTGGACGCGAACCCGATCAACAACGCTCGCGCCGTCTCCGGTTTCGGAAGAATGCGCACGGTGACCTCAGTGATCACGCCGAGCAACCCTTCTGACCCGGTGAGAATTCCGAGCAGGTCATAGCCTTCGGAATCCAGATGCTTGCCGCCCAGGCGCAGCACTTCGCCGTCCACCGTAACGATCTGCACTCCGAGCACATTGTTCGTCGTGAGGCCGTATTTCAGGCAATGCACGCCGCCAGAGTTCTCAGCGACGTTCCCACCGATGGTGCAGGCAATCTGGCTGGAAGGATCCGGCGCGTAATAGAACCCGCGCCCTTCCACTGCTCGAGAAATGGCAAGGTTCGTGACACCGGGCTGACAAGTGACGGTGCGGTTCTCATAGTCGATGTCGAGAACGCGGCTGAGCTTCGCAAGCCCGAGCACCACACCATCCGCCAGGGGCAGTGCACCGCCGGAAAGTGAAGTGCCCGCGCCGCGCGGCACCACCTTCACACCCATGGAGCTGCAAATGCGCAGCACCGCAGCCACTTCTTCCGTCGATGAAGGCAGCACCACCAGCAGCGGCAGCTGCCGGTACGCCGTCAGCGCATCCTGCTCATACGCGCGACGGGACGCTTCATCTTCAATGACGCCCGACGGCACCGCCTGCCGCAGCCGCGCCAGCAACTCGCCGCGGCAAGCCAGTATCGCCGGATCGGGCGCGGGCATCAGCATGGCGAACTTGCGGCTACTGCGGCTTGGCTTCGGCAGGGGGATCCTGCGACGTGGTGACGACGACGCGCAGATCGCGCAGTTTCTTCTTCAGCACTTCCGCGTTGTCGCTGCCCATGCGCAGCAGCATCTTCTGGCCCGCGGAGCGCGACTCGAGCGCCGGGTCGGCGAATTCGTAGAACACGCGGCCCTGCTTCAGCTCCACCGGTCCGCGAATGTCCGGCGTCTTCAGCAGGTGGTCGATGACTTCGACCAGGCGGTCGTTGAAATACTGGCCGGGGTAGCCCAGGTCTTCGTAGGCTTGCTGGAACAACGGGTAGTAGCGGATGTAGAGCGCGCCGAGCTGCTTCGTATCCGTGTTCTGGACCATCGTGATGAACGGCGCATAGCGGGCGTAGTTGTCCGCACTCAGGGCAATGGTGTCGCCACTCATGGTGGTCGCCGTGAGGCCGGGGGCGGACTTCAGGGGCCGCATCTGCTCCGCCACCTTCTTGCGCGGCAGGTTGTCCACGGTGACGACGATGTGCCGGATCACCTGTTCGGGGACCAGCATGTCCTCGATGGCCTTCTTGCCGAAGAAGCCTGACAGAGCCTCGGTAATGGTCGGATCGCTCGCGTTCAGGGGCGGTAGCGGCTTGCTGTCCGCGCCCACGCCGGGCGCTGCGGGCAGCTCATGATGCTCCGCCGGCGGCGCGACCTCCGGCTCGGCCGCAGCAGGTGCCACGACAGCCGTCTTGGGCTCGTCCGGATGCTTCATGACCTTGAAGTAGTAGTAGGCCCCAGCGCCGGCTACCACCGCCGCGGCCGCAGCCGAGTACAGGATGGTCCGCTTCCAGAACGAATCCTCGGAATTCCAGGTTGTCGCCACGTTTTTCCCTCCGTTGACGCATTCTAGAGGCACTGCACGGGTTGGTGCCAAATACGCCGGCTGGCGACAAATTTTTGCTTTTTTGCTTCGGGCATGAGGCGTGGCTGTAGGCACTCCACTTTGGGTCCCAGCCGCCGGCGATTGAGAGCGTCCGGGTCGGAGCCTCAAGAGTCGGAAGCCCTCAATCGCCGGCGGCTGGGAAGGCATTTCCACAGGGGACAGGCGTCCCGACCAGCGCCAAGACAACCCGTCACGAAGTCTCAAAAAAGGCGCACTTCGTTTGACTGCAATGCCTCGCGCTTGGTATCCCTGTTTCATCGAGTGCACCGACGGAGCATTAATGGCATGGGGTTAGAAAAACCGCGCGTCGGCCCGGGACAGCCCGGGAATTCAGACGCGGCGCGAGTCGAAGGAGCGCAACGCGAGCTGGAGCAGGACCTCATCGAAGCCCGTGCCGGCCCCTATATCCGGGGCATGAAACAACTCGTCAGCGTGGTGCAGCGGCTCTCGCTCGCGCGCAATCTCGACGCCGTCACCACCATCGTCCGCCATGCCGCCCGCGAGCTCACGGGTGCGGACGGTGCCACGTTCGTGCTTCGGGAGGGCGACCGCTGCTTCTACGCGGACGAGGAAGCCATCTCGCCGTTGTGGAAGGGCCAGCGCTTTCCCCTGCACACATGCATCAGCGGCTGGGCGATGGTGAACCGGCAGCAGGTGGTCATCGAAGACATCTTTGCCGACGATCGCATTCCGCACGAAGCCTACCGGCCCACGTTCGTGAAAAGCCTGGTGATGACGCCCATTCGCACGGTGGAGCCGATCGGTGCCATCGGCACCTACTGGGCGCATCGGCACCTGGCCACGCCGGAAGAACTGAATCTGCTGCAGGCGCTGGCGGACAGCACGTCCATCGCCATGGAAGCCTCCGACGTGTTTGCGAATCTGGAAAAGCGCGTCGCCGAGCGGACCGCGGAGCTGGACCAGCGCACGCGCGAGCTCGAGCTGCTGAACCGCGAGCTCGAGTCGTTCTCGTATTCGGTTGCTCACGACCTGCGCGCGCCGCTCACCACCATCGATGGCTTCTGCACAGTGCTGAACGATGTCTCGCGGGATTCGCTGAACGAACAGGCACGCGGGTTTCTGGCGCACATCACCAGCTCCGTCAGCCGCATGAACCGGCTCATCGAAGACTTGCTCGGGCTGTCGAAGATCGTTCGCGCACCGATGGTGAAGACCACCGTGGATCTAACATCGATGGCGCGGGAAATCGCTCAGCAGCAGCGCGCGTCGGCGCCGCAGCGGGACGCAGAATTCAGCATTGCCCCGGGCCTCACTGCGCAGGGCGACGCAGGGTTGCTGCGCATTGCGCTGGAGAACCTGCTCGCGAATGCCTGGAAGTTCACCTCGAAGCGCGAGCACGCACGCATCGAGTTCACGGCATCGGTGGATGCAGCAGGTAACAGGGTTTACGTCGTCCGCGACAACGGGGCGGGGTTCGATCCGCGGTATGCGGCGAAGTTATTCGGGCCGTTTCAGCGGTGCCATTCGCAGGCGGATTTTCCGGGCACTGGAATCGGGCTGGCCACGGTTCAGCGGATTGTGCACCGGCATGGGGGGAAGATTCGGGCCGAGGCGCAAGTTGGGGAAGGGGCGAAATTCTTGTTTACGTTGCCCCAGGAGCAAGCTAGGCCCCCCGCGTCATCGCCCAATCAAACATCCGCGTAACAAACCCCCCACCCAGGCTGCCACCCGTCACATCCTGCAGCTGATAGTCCGCCCCAACCAGAATGGCATCAGCCGCGCGATTACCGCTGCGAATAGCCGGGCCGATGCCTTCCGCCATGTCGCGTGTCGCAAGCCCCGCTGCATCCCCGGTGATGAACGCATTCTCGATGCGCACCACCTCCACGTTTCCACGCAGGAAATAGCTATACCCAGTGGGGTCGTACTGCGCGCCGCTCGCGAGCTTCTTGTCGAGCATGCCCGTGAAGCTGGACCAGTGGTGCCGGATGTCCTTGCCACTGCGCTTCATGCGCTCGGCCATGCCGCCCACCCCGACATTGAGGAACCCGTTCTGCTTTGGCACGTACCAGGAGTAGCCGGGCAGCCCCTTGTCGAAGAACCACAAATGACAGTCGCCATCCTTCCAGTCGTACGGAAGCTCGTGTTCCAGCGTCACGGTCTGCAACTCCGCAGCGCGCGGATTCGCCTCACGGAACAGCGTTCGGTACACCGGGCAACGCGTGCCTGCGGCGCCGATCAAATAGCGGCAGCGAAAAGCGTCATCGACAATGTACCAGCCGTCTTCACGACGGATGTTGCGCACCGTGTGCTTCACGACCTGGGCGCCAGACCGCTCGAGCAGCCACGCATCGAACTCAAAACGACGGATCGAGTGCTGAATGCACGGCACCTTCACGTACAAACCTTTCACGTGCACGTGAAGCCGCTCGAACGAGAGGAAGCGATGCGGGTATGACGAGATATCCATCTCGAGGTCGCGCACGACTTCGGGCGTGATCCAGCCCGCGCAGAGCTTCAGGCGCGGGAAGTCTTCCTTGTCGAGCACGAGGACATCAGCGCCCCCGCGCTTCAAACGCCGGGCGGCCGCGGAGCCCGCAGGCCCGCCGCCCACGATCAGGACATCGGTCGTCTGCACCAGGGGTTCCGATCAGCGAACGTAGAGATGATCGCGCGTCATCGCCATGTCGTTGTTGTTCTTCGGCGCGAACAGCACCTGGAACAATTGCAGCGTTCCGGTGGTGAAGCCCGCAATGGACCCGGCAAGATACAGCCGCCACATGCGCTCGAACTTGTCGTCGAACATGGAGCGCACCTTGTTCGCCGAGGCGTCGAACAGCTCGAGCCAGTGGATGAGCGTGCGCGCGTAGTGCAGGCGCAGGTTCTCCACATCCAGAATCGAGAAGTCCCAGGGCTCGAAGATCTGCATGAATTCCGCGAGTGACGGCGGATACGCGCCCGGGAAAATACGCTTCGTAATCCACGGGTGGAGCGGCGCGGGCCGGTTGCGGCCAATGGAATGAATGAGCCCGCGGCCGTTGCTGCCCAGCACCTGGCGCGCGATGCCGCCGAGCTGCGGATAGTTTTCCACGCCAACGTGCTCGAGCATGCCCACGGAGACGAACGCGTCGTAGTGTCCGGTGATGTTCCGGTAATCGTCCTCTACGTATTCAAGCTGCGAACCCAGGCCTTCGCGTGCCGCGCGCTCGCGTGCGAACACCACCTGCTCGTGCGAGATGTTGAACGCACGAACCTTCACGCCATACGCGCGAGCCATATGCAGCGCGAGCCCGCCCCAGCCGAAGCCGGCCTCGACAACCGTTTCGCCCGCCCGCAGCTGCATCTTTTGGCAGATGTGATCGAACTTGGCGATTTGCGCTTCATCGAGGGTAGTCTCGGGCGTCGGGTAGTACGCGCACGTGTACGCCATCGTGCTTCCGAGCCACAGCTTGTAGAAATCGTTGCCAATGTCGTAGTGGTGGTGAATGTTCTCTTTCGAGCCATTCAGGGTATTCCGCCGCTGACGCTGCGCGCCGCGCAGGAGTGAAGCCAGGCTCTTGCGCGCTTTGGGCAGCACGGGTGCGGCCTTGTACATGGTCTCGATGAACTGCAGCAGGTCGCCATCGATGGTGATGCGCCCTTCGCTGTACGCATCGCCGAAGCGAATGTGCGGATCCTTCACCAGGCTGAAGAGCGTGGCGCGATCGGCAATGCGAATGCGCGCGACAATTTCATCTCGCGCGGTGGAAATGCGCTCGCCGGTCCACAAAATGAACTCGACTGCGGGATTGCCGATAAACGAGAGCAGCTTGCGCAGCAGCTTGCCTTCCACTGAGCCGCCCGCTGTCGACTCCGGAGGCGGTGTCGGTACAGATGAAAGGTGCGCGCGCCCCGCGCGGTCTGCTGACGAGGCGACCTCTTTCTCCAATGCACTCATCGGGATTCCCCTGCCCTCGGGTCCGTTGTCATTTCCTTGAGATGCTACGGTGCGCGGAGTTTTCGCACAACATCGGGGCAGGGGTGAAACGGGAGTCGCGGCCGTCCCCTCCCGCGGGGGCTCGCGGCACGATATGTGCTTAAGATCATTGGATTTTCCCCCCAAAAAGAGTCCCGGAACGGCCGGCCCCTGAGGAACCGGACGCCCCGGGCTTCAAAGGCCTGCGGCAGGGTCGGGGGACATCCGCGCAGGCATTCCCATGAAGTAAACGGGTCGGCTCAGGACACCTTCTTCGCCGGGTGGGCCTCGGTCCATTTCTGGACGGCGGCGAGGGTGTTCTCGACGTGCTTGTCCGGATTGAGCTCGGTGTACGAGTAGATGACCTCGCCTCCCGGGGCAATCACGTAGGACGTGCGGTCCGCCAGCTCCGGTTTACGCGCCAGCACGGCATCGTAGGCCTTCATGATCTTCTGGTCGGCATCGGAGGCCACGGCAAACTTGTTGCGGCACTCGCTCACCGAGAACTTGTTCAGGGTGTCGACGTTGTCGTAAGACACGCCGATGACCGTGGCGCCCATCGCCTTGAACTTGTCGGTGGCTTCGGCGAAGTTGTGGGCTTCCGCCGTGCAGCCCGGCGTGAAGGCGGCCGGGTAGAAATACAGCACCACGGGGCCTTTCTTCAGTGCATCCGCGAGCGAGAACGTGAAGGGCTTGCCAGCCAGCGAGGCCTGGGTGGTGAAGTCCGGCGCCTTCGAGCCGTTCGGAAGCGCAGCGAGCGCCGAGAACGAAGCCAGTGTTCCCACCAATGCGAATGCGAGCGAGCGTCTCATGGCTGATTACCTGTTCCGTTGAACTAGCCCGGCAAACGTACTGGGCGTTGACGAAGACCGGCCCGGGCGGGGCTTAATTGCGACCCGCGAGTTGAAACCAGCGCGAAGGGGCCGCAGCTAGAGTTTGGCCGCCCGGTCGGCTACACCATGTTGCCCGTACTCCTCGAAATCTACCGATCGGCCCGTAGCGCGGACTGCGAGGAGCGCGCGTTCGTGCTCACCGCCGTGGGCATCCCGAGCCTCGTGGATGTCGAAGGTGGCGAATATGTCATTTGGGTCGACGCGGAGGTTGCGAGCGCCGCGCAGGCGCATCTCGACCGATATGCGCTGGAGAGCCGCCCGGCGCCCCCTCCTCCGCCTTCCCCCGTCCTGCATCCGTTCGCATGGGTGGGGTGCGTTGTGTTCGCGCTCGTGCTCATCACGGTTGGCTACGCCGTGGCCGGCGGCGCCTGGCGGCTGGATGCCTTCGATGTCGGCGCGCTCGATGCCGGGCGCATGAAGAGTGGCGAGTGGTGGCGCGCCTGGACTGCGCTCACCCTGCATGTGGACGCTTCGCATCTGGCCACGAACCTTGGCGCAGGCATCTGGTTTGGGTATCTCGCTGGCCGGCAGATGGGCGGCGGCATCCTTTGGTTGCTGGCTGTGCTGGGTGCGGGAGTCGCGAATTTGCTGGAGGGGTTGTTAGGGCCGTCGGCTCATCGTGCCGTGGGGGCTTCGACTGCCGTGTTTGCCGTGCTGGGGATCATGGCGGCGTTCTCGTGGCGGGATCGGTTCAGCCATCCGCAACGGTGGGCACGGCGATGGGGGCCGTTGATCGCGGGCGTGCTGCTGTTGGGGTGGCTGGGGTCGGAAGGCGAACACACCGACGTGGTCGGGCATGTGGCTGGGTTTTTTGTGGGTGTGGTGTTGGGTGCGGTCGCGGCCGCTCAGAGTGTGCGGCGGCTTTTTGCACGCGTGCCGCAGTGGGTGACGGGTGGCGTGGCGGTTGGGGTGATTGCGGTGGCGTGGATATTTGCGCTTGGGAGTTGAGAGTCAAGAGCTTGGAGCTTGGAGCTTGGAGCCCTCAATCGCCGCGCGGCTGGGAGCGTGGCTTCCCGGCGATTCAATTTTTACTTAGCGGCGGTGGCCGCGTAGCCGACTAGTTCTACGTAGGCTTTTCCGGTTGCTTTGGCGGCGCCGCGGGTGCCGGCTACGGTGGCGGCGCCTTCCCAGTAACGCGGGTTGGTGTTCAGTTCCTGGTCGGGCAGTCGCGGTTGAATGTCTACGTCCAGTGCAATCGATGGCACACGCAGTTGCCACCTCGCGGGATAGCGGCCGCCGCGCGGGCTCTGCCAGTAATCCTTCACTTCTATCTGCACATCCTTGTCGGCAAGTGCGTGCGACGTGCCGTCTGGTGCGAACCATGTCCCTGCGCTGTGCTCATCGCGTGCGCCATTCTGCTTTCGCAAGGCATAGAACATGAGCGTGCCGCCATCGTCCAACTGCACAGCGAACCAGTCCCAACCCTGCTGATCCGCGCCCAGCGAGCCGCTGCCCCACTCACGGTCGAGCCATGCGATGCCTCGCACCTCGAGCGGCTTTCCGTCGCGCTCCACGCGGCCCTGCGCGGCAAGGCGAGGCATTGAGTAGTAATAGCTCGCGGCGCCCGGCGTGCTCGACTTCTGGCTGAGACCCGCATTGCCATTCAGCACGGGCGGCGTGAGGGCGCGAAGCTGGAGATCGAAGGAATAATTTTTGTCGGCGGCCCGTAGCTGCCAAGAGGCGGCGCCGTCGCCACCAGCGGGCGGCGCGCCGAGCGACCAATCATCCAGCCACACGCGAAACGGTGAGGCCTGCGCGCCAGCCATTTCCAGCGCATCGCGCGCGAAGCGCTCGCTCGAGTGGAATTGCTTGCGGTCGAGATCCGTTACGGCGAAATGCGCCATGTAGATCTGGCGGGTGCGCCACGCGGAGTGCGCCGGGCTCCCGCCATCGTCGCTCGTACCGACGCCGCTTGCGACGGAAGGCTCGCCCGTATCAGAAGGTGGCGGCGTCAAAGCAAAACGAAAAAACGTCAGCTCGAAGCCAAAGCGCTCGCCCGTTGTCGCGTCGAGATGACCCGTGACGTACCACCACTCGTGGCGAAACTGAGGATGGGGTCCGTGGTCTCGGGGGAATTCAAACGCCAACGGCTTGTCGGCGAGTGTGAAGCCCGCCGGCATCGAGTCCGCGCGCAGCGCGCCGAGTCGCGTAGCCTCCGCAGGCGTGGCTGCCGAGTTGCCAGAGGACTGTTCCGATGAATCGCTCGTGCTGGCGCCGCTCGACTGCTCAGCGCGCTGCTGACTCGACTCGTGGCCGCTCGGCGATGCACCCTGAGAACACGCACCGAGCATGCATGCGACAACGGCACCTGCCAGGACTATTTTGAAGGCGCCTCGCATGCCGCTTCCTACTCTTCCCTGATATCGCTTGCGAGCGGCGCGTGCGCCGTGCGCCAGGCCGGATACAAACCCGCCGCGAGTGACGCGACCATCGCCACAGCGAAAGCATTGCCGATCTGCGTGCCCGTGATGTGCAGGTCGATCTGCCAACCAAATGCGCGTCGATTGATCACGTCGATGAGCAGCACCGCTGTAAGCAGCCCCGCCGGAATCGCGGCCAGGAAAGCCGCAAGCCCCATGAAGCCCGTCTGCGCTTCGATTACCGCACCAGCACCACCCGGCGTAAGCCCCAACGCACGCACGATCGCCAACTCGCGCGATCGCTCCAGCTCCCACGCGAGCAGCGCGCTGATCAATCCAATGGCGGCGACGCCCGCCGTAAGCCAATACAACACTCGCGTGATCACGAACGTGCGCTCGAAAATACGCATGGATAGCGCACGAACATCCGCATTGGAAACGATGGCGAGCGATTGCCTCCCGCGGCTCGCAGCGCGCACCGCTTCGGTCACAGCGGACAGGTTGGCGCCAGGTTCGAGGTACAAGCCCATGGCCGTAATCCCATCGTCGCGCCGGAGTCGGCTGTAGACGGCTCGGCTCATCAGTACATTGCCACGGTCATTACCGTACTCGCGATAGACGCCTGCGATGTCGAAAGCTTTGGCGCCGCTCGCCGTGTTGAGCGTAAGTGTGTCGCCCGGCGCCAGTTGCAGATGCCACGCAAGCGGCTCTGATATGACGAGGGCCCCCGCATCGAACGCTGGCCAGACGCGGGCGGCATCGCCCTTCGTGAGCGGAATGGCCGAACGGCTGGTAGAGACGAGGCGAAGCGCGTCGACCGGCACCGGCCCTCGTGGCGAGTCGAGCACGACGCGGCGGCTTTCGGTGTGCTCGGCGATGCCACGCGTCGCGAGCAAATCCGCGAGCACATCCGGATCGAGCCGGCGCTCCGGCCTGCCGAAGCCCGGGCCCGGCGCGCTGACGTAGAGATCCGCACGAATGGTTCGTTCGAGATACGCACGCAGGCTCTCGCGAAAACTTTCCACCATGATAGAGACGCCGATCATGGAGGCGATGGCGAGGCCGAGCGCGGCCACCGCGACGCCGGTGCGGCTGAGTGAAGCCGCGACGTCGCCCAGTGCCAACCGGGCGATGGGGCTGAAGCGGCCCGCAATTCGCGAGGCGCCCTGCGCCAATGCGCGGAGCATTGCGGGCGTTATCGCCGCCACCGTCAGCAGCAACAGGAACAGAGCAACGAATCCCGCAAAGAGACTTCGTTCGGAGAAGTACACGATGGCGCCGGCGCTCAGCCCCAGAGCGGCGCTGGATATCAGCAACCATTTCGAGGCGCTGGCCGCGCGCTGCTCGACCACCGAGCGTCGCAGACCTAAGTGCGGAGCGCTGTTCGCAACTTCCAGCGCAGGCACCGCGGCCGCGAACAATGCCACGCCGATGCCGGCACCCAGCGCTTTGACGATCGCAAGCGTTGGGATCACCACTTCATTCACAGCAACTACGAAATAGAGATCATTGATGGTTCGTGAGACGAGCGTGACGAGTTGCCGCCCGAGGGCGACGCCGAGCAACATGCCGATGGCGGAGCCCACGATGCCGAGCGCCGTGGCTTCGGCCAGAATCATGGCGAGCACGCGCGAACGGGTGGCGCCGAGCGCTCGGAGAATGCCGATCACGCGCCGGCGTTGAACCACCGCGAAGCTCACTGCGCTGAAGATGAGAAATACACCGACCAGCAACGCGAGCAGGCTCATGGCCTGGAGATTTGTCGTGAACGCCGCCGTCATATCGAGGCTTTGACGGGTGCGGCGCTGGGTCGGGTGAATGTTCACCCCGGGCGGCAGGCTTGCGCTCAGGCGCTTGAAAGCCTGCTCTGCCTCGGTGCCGGGCGGAACGCGCACGTCGATGCGCGACAGACGGCCGACGAGACCGAACCATTCCTGCGCCGTGGCGATGTCCGCGAGCAGCAATGTTTCGAAGCCAGCACCCGCGCCGCCGATTCTGGCGATCAAAGTGGCGCAGTGCTGGGCACCCCCGACGCGCACCGGAAAGCTTTGACCATCCGCGATTCCGAGCCGGGTAGCGGTGGTCGCCGCCATCACGGCGGCGCCCGGCTCGGTGAACCAGCCAGCGAGTGCCACTTTGCGATTCGTGGGCGTAGTGTCTGCGCGAGCGCCCCCGCCGGCGGAAGCGCCTTCGGTGCGTTCCGCGTTTGTCGCCTGCCTATTTGCTTTCTTCTCTGCAGAGGCTGGCGGCTCGCTTTCGCTGCCCTCGTGCCTACCCTTCGCGGTCATCACATTCGCCAGACCCGTGCTGTTCCCGCGCACGACCGCATCCGCGAGCGGGTCGATGCCGACGAGTTGCATCGTCTGGCCGTCGACGTCTACGTAACCATCGACCACGGGCGCGAGCGCGATCGGGCCGCCGGACTTTCGCATCTCGACGTAAAGGTGCTCATCGATGCCTGCCGGGCCAGCGGTGATCTCATGAGTGGCGGCGCCGTTCACGGCTTCCATCGAAAGCTCGAATGCGCGGCCGGAGCTGGCAGTCGCGATGTCCACCGCAACGATCGTCGCAACGCCGAGCGCGAGGCCCAGCAGCGCCAGAGCGAGCTGCGCCGGATGCCGCAACAGATGGCGAGCGCTGGCCGCCCACAATGTGCCCACTAAGCTGACACCTGCGAATGAAAGAGTCTCACGGCCTGCGTCACGAGGCAGCGACCGCGCCCGGCTCCAGCAACCGCCCGTTCTTCATCTCGAGCACGAGGTCCGCGCTCGCCGCCAGCGAGCGATCATGCGTCACGAGAATGAGCGTGGCGCCGCGCTTGCGCACCAGCGACATCACGAGCGGGAAAACCTGCCGTGCGGTTTCTTCATCCAGGTTTCCAGTGGGCTCGTCAGCCAGCAACAGCTTCGGCTCGTGAACGAGGGCGCGCGCGATGGCAACGCGTTGCTGCTCGCCGCCGGAAAACGCATCCACTGCGCTGCGCAGCCGATCGCCCAAGCCCACTTCAGTGAGCATGGCGGCACTCCGCCGCCGCGCCTCGGCGCCACGCACGCCATTCAGCTCCAGCACGAGGCGCACGTTCTCCTCGGCGTTCAGCGTGGGCACGAGATTGAAGAACTGGTAGATGAATCCAACATGCTGGCGGCGGAATCGAGTGCGCTCCGGCTCGCGCAGGCCCGAAACGTCCTGGCCATCCAGTTGCACCAATCCGGTGTCGGCGCTGTCGATACCGCTGATCACGTTCAGCAGCGTGGACTTGCCAGACCCGCTGCGGCCAATGACCGCCACCGAAGCACCACTCTCGATGCGGGCCGTGACCCCGTCGAGCACGCGGTGCTCACGGCCGCCTTCACGGAAACTGCGCGACAGGTTTTCGAGGATCAGCACATGAATCCGCCCGGCCGGAAAGTGCCGGTAATCTACCGTGCCCGCCGGGTTCGCGCTGACTGTCGCAGAATGAGACGTGTGGCTGGAAATGAGCCGGATCGGCGCTATTCTGTGATGACACCATGGCCACACCGCACCCCCACGACCCCTCTCACCCGCACGGCCACGTTCACGACGGGGCTGGCGAGCCCAGCAGTGGTGCTGCGAAGGGCGCAGGCGGCACTGGCGCTCACGAGCATGGTCATTCGCAAGACACAGAAGGCGCGCACGGTGATGACCACTCTCACGGGCATGGCCATTCACACGCAGGCGGCCGCGGCCACTCCCACGACATGTCAGGCAAGTCCGCGAACAGCCTGCTGCTCGCGCTGGTGCTCACCTCGCTCATTCTCGTTGTCGAAGTCGTCGCGAGCTTTCTCACCGGAAGCCTCGCGTTGCTCTCCGACGCGGCCCACATGGCGACCGACGCCGCCGCGCTCGGCATTGCACTGCTCGCCGTCCGGCTCGGCA
Source organism: Gammaproteobacteria bacterium (assembly GCA_040007735.1). Taxonomy (GTDB): domain Bacteria; phylum Pseudomonadota; class Gammaproteobacteria; order Steroidobacterales; family Steroidobacteraceae; genus JADGHX01. The sequence continues at coordinate 25,109 of JBDTUL010000010.1, forward strand.
CCCGCAAGGCGGACGCTCGCCGCAGCTACGGGTATCGGCGCTTCGAGATCCTCGCCGCCGCGCTGAATTCAGCGGGGTTGTTCGTAGTCGGCGCTTACATTCTGTGGGAAGCCGTGGGCCGCTTCCGCAACCCCGAGGCCATTGGCACCACCGGCATGATGATCGTGGCGGTCGTGGGCCTGGTCATCAATGCCATCTCGATGTTCGCCCTGCACGGCGGCCAGAACGACAGCCTGAACATGAAGGGCGCGTATCTCGAGGTGTGGTCGGACTTCCTGGGCTCGCTCGGAGTGCTGATCGGCGCAGTGCTCATCCGCTGGACCGGCGCGTTGTGGATCGACCCCGTCATCGCCGTTCTGATCGCCCTTTGGGTTCTGCCGCGCGGCTGGACGCTTCTGAAATCGGCGATGCACGTGCTGCTGGAAGGAACACCCGAAGGCGTGGACTACCGCGCCGTCTCCAATTCCATGCTGGCAGTGCCCGGCGTCTGCGCGATACACGATCTGCACATCTGGTCGCTCACCAGCGGCATCCCGCTGCTCACCGCCCACGTGGAAATCGACAAGCTCGCCGAGTGGCACGACACGCTGACCGCTCTCAAATTGATGCTGGCCGAAAACCACCGCATCGACCACGTCACCATCCAGATCGAGCTCGACGGCCAGTCCTGCGGCGACGCTCACTGCACCGACGGCAACTGCTGATCGGCCCGCCCTTGCCAGGCTGTCTGTAATCTATAATTCACAATGGCACTCAAATCGAAGAAGCGTAGTCCCGAGAAATTCTCTCGCTACGACTCTGCGGACTATCTGAAGTCCGATGACGACATGGTCGAGTATCTCAAGGCATGCATGGAAGAAGCGGTGGATGACCCCGCGTTCATCGCGGCCGCGCTGGGCACCATTGCGCGCGCGCATGGCATGGTTCAGCTGGCGAAAGAGACCGGGCTTACGCGCGAAGGTTTGTATAAGGCGCTATCGGCCGACGGAAACCCGAGCCTCGGCACGGTACTGAAAGTGCTGAAGGCACTGGGACTGAAACTTACCCCGCAAGTGGCCTGAATCGCCTCAGGCATTCTCGCCCGGCGTAAACCGCATCGGCTTGGTTACTCCCATGCGGCTGAGCTCGTGGCGCATGGATTCGGCGAGTTCGGCCAGGGCCTGGCGGTCGAAGGCCGGGGCGCGCTTCCAGTCGTAGGCCCAGGGGTGCGCGGTGCGCATCTCTTCGGGTTCCTCGAGATAGCGCGGGATCACGTGGGCGTGCAGCGCCGGCTCCAGGTTGCCGAAGATGGCGTAGTTGATGCGCAGGGGGCCGCACACTTTCATCATGGCATCGCCGACGCGGGTCATGTCCATGAGGAACTGCTGACGTTCCTTGGCACCGAGCGCATTCAGCGAAGGCACCACCGGGTCGGGCAGAAGCAGCGCGTAACCGCGCACGAATTGCTGTTCGCCGAACAGCACCCAACCAGAATAAAGACGCGTGATGACGCGCGCCTCTTTGCCATCGCGCGCGGCCGCGACCCACTGATGGATGATGGTGTCCGGCTCGATCTTGTCGCTTCTCATGGAGTACTCGGGGAGCGGAAGACGAAATAGACCGCGCCCAGCATACACAAGCCCGCCCACAGATAGTCGAGCTTCACCGGCTTGTGCATGTAAAACGCGGCGAACGGCACGAACACGGACAGCGTGATGATTTCCTGCAGCACTTTGAGCTGGGTCAGCGACAGTTGGGTATATCCGATGCGGTTGGCCGGCACCTGCAGCAGATATTCGAACAGCGCGATGCCCCAGCTCACGAACGCCGCGATGTACCACGGCCGGGTATTCAGGTTCTTGAGATGCCCGTACCAGGCAAACGTCATGAACACGTTGGAGGCTATCAACAGCAGCGTGGTCGGAACGATGACCGGCACGTTCATGAAGCGCCTCTAAGTACGAACACCCAGCACCTGCAGGGCAGATACCGTGGAATGGAAACCGGTGTGCTCGATGGCTCCCCAGCCGCGTGCGCGAGCGGCACGAACGTTTTCCTCGCGGTCGTCGATGAACACGGTCGAGCGCGGCTCGAGCCCGAAACGGCGCTCGGCTTCAGCGTAGATAGCCGGGTCTGGCTTCATGCAGCCCGCCACGAAAGACGGCAAAGCGCCGTGACCAATGCGATGGAACCCGTACTCCCGGCACAGGTGCGACCAATGCAGGTCGCCGATGTTCGACAGCAAGTACACCCGGTAACGGTCGCTCAACCGATGTGCAAGATCCACCATTCGGGGCTGCAGCTCGAACATGTCCACCCACTTGGAACGCAGCAGGTCCACTGCGCAGGGTTTGCGTGCGAGCGCGGCCACGGCCTCCATCAATCCACTGCCCGTCATGCGCCCGGTCTCATGCTCGCCGAGCCGCACGCGCGTGACCAGCGCGTTGAGGTCCAGGTTCTCGCAGTCATGTTCCGCCAGGCAATCGAGGATCGGCCGTGGATTGAGATTGACGAACACCCAGCCGATATCGAAGACGATGGATTGAATCACGACGTCAGCCTTCCCAATAACGCACACGCGCAGTATCCACGTGCACGAAGTCCGACTTGACGTAGTACCCCACGCCTCCTCGCTTCAGCGCCACCGCGACATCCCGCAGGCGCTCGATGGTCACGCCCTTCAGGCGCACGTCGATCGCCTTACCCTCGATGTGCTGGCTGTTCTTCGCCTGCCCACCGCCATTCGAGCGCAGCTTCTCATTGGTGTTGGACGAGCGAAAGCCGGAGATGATGTCGTAACGCGGCTCGGCCTCGGCGGCCGCGGCGAGATCCGCCAGGAGCACGAACAGCTTCGGGTCCATCTCATGGCTCTCGCCGCTGCGCTGGTCGAACAGAATCCTGTTGAACTGATCCAGCGTCGATCGAATGAACCCGGAGGCGTCCCGAAACGGGAGCTTCAACATCTGATTGGTATGAGTGTTGCGGAACTCGATCCAATCCTCGGGCTTCGCTTCGGCGTGCGCCGGCGAGC
>JBDTUL010000011.1:0-27847 GCA_040007735.1 Gammaproteobacteria bacterium
GGCGCTCGGGCGGCGGGGACGAGGGACCACCCGCCTGCGTGGGCACCTGTGCCATCGAGATCTCTCTCCAGCCGCCGGCGATTGAGGGCTCTTCATTCCGGCGGCGCTGGAGCCCGCCGGCGGCTGAAGCCGCATCCCTAGCGAGGCGTCGCGCATCACACTGCGTTCGCGTTTGACGACGTTCGGCGCTGTTCGCGCATTGTGCTAGGCTTCCGCGCCATTCATCGCGCGTCGGAGCCTGTCTCATGGCGGAAGGGTTGGCAGTGGTCGTGGGCGAGCGGCTCGCGCGCTACGGCTTCGGCGAAGGGCACCCGTTCGGGCCCGATCGTCATGGCGCCTTTCTGCGCGAATTCGAAGCCCGCGGCCTGCACAAGCGCACGCAGCTCATCGAGCCGCGCGACGCAACCGACGAAGAACTGCTTTCCTTCCACACACCCGCATACCTGCAGCTGGTCCGGGAACGCTCGGCAACGGGGCAGGGTTTCCTCGACGCCGGTGATACGCCTGCGTTTCGCGGCGTATACGAGGCAGCCGCCTGCGTGGTGGGCGCCACGCTGAACGCAACCGCAGCCATCATGACCGGCAAGGCGCGACGGGGCTTCGTACCTATCGCGGGTTTGCACCACGCAGCTCGCGCCAGTGCGGCCGGCTTCTGCGTGTTCAACGACATTGGCGTTGCTATCGAGCTGCTCCGCAAACGAAGCGGCCTCAAGCGCATCGCTTACGTGGACATCGATGCGCATCACGGCGACGGCGTGTACTACGCGTTCGAGGACGATCCCGAGGTCATCTTTGCGGATATCCACGAGGACGGCCGCTACCTCTACCCGGGCACCGGCAAGACCGAAGAAACCGGCAAAGGCGCCGCTGCCGGCACCAAGCTGAACCTTCCGGTGCCGCCCGGCGCGGATGACTCGATGTTCCGGGAGGTGTGGCCCGGTGTCATCGCGCACCTGGAGCGCTTCGAGCCCGAATTCATCATTCTCCAATGCGGAGCGGACAGCCTCGAAGGGGACCCCATTACCCACCTGCGATTTACACCCGCCGCCCACGGACACGCCGCCCGGGAACTGGCTCAGCTGGCCGACCGGCTCGGGCATGGGCGGGTTCTGGCGTTGGGGGGCGGGGGGTATAACCGCTCGAATCTGGCGCAGGGGTGGAATTCGGTGGTTGAGAATTTGCTCGACTAGCCGTGTTGGACATGGCGTTTAGGCCACCGTCTCCAGCTCTTCAGCCGCCCGGCGATTGAGGCTTCTTATTGAAACTCCTGCAGAGGCCCTCAATCGCCGGGCGGCTCGAACCCTGAAAGGGCCTGGCGAGTCCACCAGCCGGGCAAACCCCCTTGTTGGCGGGTACAATTCGCGCCCCCATTAGCCCCCCGAATACTCATAGGTTCTGCATGTTCAGCAAGTCGATGGATATCGCCAGCTTCGATCCCGAGCTTTCCAAGGCCATGAAAGGCGAGGTTCTTCGTCAGGAAGAGCACATCGAGCTGATTGCCTCCGAGAACTACGTGAGCCCCCGGGTGCTCGAAGCGCAAGGCTCCGTCCTCACGAACAAGTACGCCGAGGGCTACCCGGGCAAGCGCTACTACGGCGGCTGCGAATACGTGGACATTGCCGAGCAGCTGGCCATCGACCGAGCCAAGAAGCTCTTCGGGGCCGACTACGTGAACGTTCAGCCGCACTCCGGCTCCCAAGCGAACGCCGCGGCGTACCTCGCCCTGGTGAAGCCGGGCGAAACCATTCTCGGCATGAGCCTCGACCATGGCGGTCACCTCACACACGGCGCCAAGGTAAATTTCTCCGGCAAGCTGTTCAACGCGGTCCAGTACGGCATCCGCGCGGACAACGGCGAAATCGACTACGACAACGTCCGCCAGCTCGCCGAAGAGCACAAGCCGCGCATGATCGTGGCCGGCTTCTCCGCGTACTCGCGCGTCATCGACTGGTCGAAGTTCGCTGAGATCGCCAAGAGTGTCGGCGCCTACCTGTTCGTAGACATGGCGCATGTCGCCGGCCTCATCGCGATGGGCCTGTATCCGAACCCCATTCCCCACGCGGACGTCGTCACCACCACCACGCACAAGACCCTGCGCGGCCCCCGCGGTGGCTTGATCCTCGCGCGCGCCAACGACGAGATCACCAAGAAGCTCAACTCAATCGTGTTCCCCGGCACGCAGGGCGGCCCGCTGATGCACGTCATCGCCGCGAAGGCCGTCGCCTTCCTCGAAGCCCTGCAGCCGGAGTTCAAGGACTATCAGAAGCAGGTGCTCGCCAACGCGCGCGCCATGGCGGCGCGCTTCGCGTCTCGTGGGTTCACCATCGTATCGGGCGGCACCGACAACCACCTGTTCCTGTTGAGCCTCGTCGGCCGCAACATCACCGGCAAAGAGGCCGATGCGGCGCTCGGCCGCGCGAACATCACCGTGAACAAGAACGCCGTTCCCAACGACCCGCGGCCGCCCATGATCACCAGTGGTTTGCGCATCGGCACACCGGCGTCCACCACGCGCGGCTTCAAAGAGCGCGAGATTGAGTTCGTCGCAGACCTGGTCTCAGATGTGCTGGATGCGGATGGAGCCGAGGCCGTGATCGAACGAGTGCGCCCTCAGGTTCTCGATCTGTGCCGCCGTTTCCCGGTATACGGGGCATAGGGTCCACCCAGGCGCCGCATGTATTGTCCTTTCTGCGGCCACGTCGATACGAAGGTTTCGGATTCCCGCCTCGCGAGTGAAGGGCGGCAGATTCGACGCCGTCGCGAGTGCCTGAGCTGCGGCGAGCGGTTCACCACGTTCGAGACTGCGGAGCTGGTGATGCCGATGGTGGTCAAAGGTGACCGCAGCCGGCAGCAGTTCGACGAGCACAAGTTGCGCAGTGGAATGGAGAAGGCGCTGGAGAAGCGCCCCGTCAGCCGCGAGGCCATCGACGAGGCCGCGGGCCGCATCATCCACAAGCTGCGCGCGCTGGGGGAGCGGGAAGTTCAGGCGCGTTCCATCGGTGAGCTGGTGATGGAAGAGTTGCGACACCTGGACGAAGTGGCGTTCGTGCGCTTCGCGTCGGTGTACCGGCACTTCCAGGACATCGACGCATTCCGCGAAGAAATCGAGAAGCTGCGCCAGCATCCACGCCGTCGCAAAGGCGCGCGCGAGAAAGATGTCGAGCGTGAGCAGTTGCCGTTGCTGCCCTCCGAATCCAAACCGCCTGCCAGCGGCAAGTAGGCTGGCATGTCTGCGGGCTCATCCTTCTCAGAGTTCGATCGGCGCGCGATGTCGCGCGCGCTCGCGCTTGCCGAGCACGGCATGGAGACCACTCATCCCAACCCTCGCGTTGGCTGCGTTATCGCGCGCGGTGACCGGATGATCTCTGAGGGTTTCCACGAGCGCGCCGGCGGCCCGCATGCCGAGGTCGTAGCGTTGCGTGCATTGGCGGCGGGCGAAAGCGCGGAAGGCGCCACGGTGTATGTGACGCTCGAGCCTTGCAGCCACCACGGCCGCACGCCACCGTGTGTGGATGCGTTGATTGACGCTCGCGTCGGCCGCGTAGTGTTCGCGATTGAAGATCCGAATCCAGAAGTGGCTGGCCGAGGTGCCGAGGCGCTCGAGCGCGCGGGAATGCAGGTCGAATCAGGTCTGATGACAGCCGAAGCCGAGGAACTCAACGCGGGTTACCTCATGCTCAGGCGATCCGGCCGTCCGTTCGTTCGGTTGAAAGTAGGCATGAGCCTCGACGGCCGTACGGCGTTGAAGAACGGCGCGAGCAAGTGGATCACGGGAGAGGCCGCGCGGAACGACGTGCAGCACTGGCGAGCGCGCAGTTCGGCAGTTTTGACCGGCATCGGCACCGTGCTTGCCGATGATCCCGCGCTGAACGTGCGGCTGCCCGGCGCGTCACGCCAACCGATGCGCGTGGTGCTGGATACCAACTTGCGCATGCCGCCCACCGCCCGCATGTTTGAAGGCGACCCCAAGCCGCTCATCTTTACGGCCAGCTCGGACAGCGCCCGCATCGCCGCTCTCGCCCAGCGCGGCGCGCAGATCGAGCACATCGAAACGACGGCAAACGATTCCGGCGCCGGCTATCTGCGCAGTGTCCTGGCGCGCCTCGCCGAGCTTTCCGTGAGCGAAGTGCTGGTCGAGGCCGGCCCCACCCTGGCGGGCACCTTTGTGCAGTACGGGATGGTGGACGAGCTACTCTTATATATGGCGCCCCGGCTGCTCGGCCCCCAGGCCCGGGGCCTGTTCGACCTCCCCCCACTGGACGATTTACAGCAGGCGCAGCAATTCGGGATCATCGAGCAACTGATGGTCGGAGACGACCTGCGGCTGCGACTGCGGCCGGCGTGAGGCAGACGTGTTCACTGGAATCATTCAGGATTTGGGGCGAGTCGCCGCGCGTGAAGTGCGCGGGGTAGACGCGCGCCTGACGATCGTTACCCAGCGACTCAGTCTGACGAACGTCAATATCGGGGACAGCATTTGCGTGCAGGGCGTGTGCCTCACGGCTACGTCCGTCACCGCGAACACGTTTACCGCCGACGTCTCTCACGAAACGCTTTCGCTCACTACGCTAGGAGAGCTCAAGGCGGAGTCTCCCGTGAATCTCGAACCCTCCCTGCGCGCGGGCGATCCGCTCGGCGGGCACCTGGTTTCGGGCCACGTGGACGGCGTGGCGCGCGTGGTCTCGGTGGCGAGCGATGGCGAATCGCTCCGGGTAACCGTCGCTGCGCCTGCCGAGCTTTCGCGCTACATTGCGCGCAAGGGCTCGGTCACCCTGGAGGGCGTCAGCCTCACGGTGAACGACGTGGAGGGCGCCACTTTTGGGTTAAACCTCATACCGCACACCCAGGTGGTGACCACGCTGGGCCGACTTCAAGCCGGCGCCCGCGTGAATCTCGAAATCGATCAGGTAGCTCGTTATGTCGAACGTTTACTCACTGCCGCCCGCGAACCGGCCCGGTAACGACCCGCTGCCGCCCGGCTTCAGCGGGGTCGACGAGATCCTCGCCGAGCTGCGCGCCGGACGCATGGTCATCATTCTCGACGACGAAGATCGCGAGAACGAAGGTGACCTCATCATGGCCGCCGAGTACGCAACCCCGGAAGCCGTGGCGTTCATGATTCGCCATTCGAGCGGTATCCTGTGCGTGCCGCTGGAAAATGAGCGCCTCGAGCAGCTGGACCTGCCGCAGATGGTGCCCAACAACGATGATGCCTATCGCACGGCGTTTACCGTTTCCGTGGACTACCGCTTCGGCACCACTACAGGTGTGTCGTCGGCGGACCGCTCCGCCACCATCAAGGCGCTGGCGAACACCGCTTCCTCTTCGACGGATTTCGCGCGCCCCGGCCACATTTTTCCGCTGCGCCCGCTGAATGGAGGCGTGCTCGTTCGTGCCGGCCACACCGAAGCGTCGGTGGACCTTTGCAAGCTCGCGGGCCTGCGCCCCGCCGGCGTGCTCTGCGAGCTGATGAATGACGACGGCACGATGGCGCGCCGGGCCGAGATCGAAACGTTCGCGCGCAAGCACAACCTGAAGATCGGCACCATCGCGGACCTCATTCGCCACCGGCTGCGCAACGAGCGGTCGGTGGAGCGCGTGTCCGAGCAGACGGTGCAGACGGAGTTCGGCGAGTTCCGGTTGTTCTCTTACGAAGACCACGTTCAGCAGGCCGTGCATCTGGCGCTGGTGCGCGGAAAGCTGGATGGCACTGAGCCACCCCTCGTGCGCGTGCATGTGTGCGACACATTGCGCGACATGCTGGGCATCCGAAACCACCCCAATGCATGGACCTTGCGCGCCGCGATCGAGCGCATCGCACAGTCGGACAGCGGCGTCGTGGTCGTCCTGCGTGAGCAGGAGACGGCGGCAGAGCTCAGAGACGCGTTGCGCGCGTTGGGGCCATCCGCGCACGTGGCGGAAGCCGTGAAGCCGAGTGACGCTGCTAAGGCCAGCAACACGGCGAAGGCTGGCAACACCAGCGCGAAGGGGGGCAGCGGCGCAGCCGCACCTCACAAGATGACGCAGGCAATGGGCGTTGGCGGCCAGGTGCTGCGCACTTACGGCGTCGGCGCGCAGATCCTCAAAGACCTCGGTGTGCGCCGCATGCGCGTGCTGTCGGCACCCAAACAGATGCATGGCATTTCCGCCTTCGATCTCGAGATCGACGGTTATGTTGGCGACGGAACTTAAATGAGCGAACCGAAGGTTATCCAGGGCGATCCGGCCAAGCGCCGCCGTGTGGCGGTCATCGCATCCCGCTTCAACGAGTTCGTTGTTTCGGGCCTCATCAAAGGCGCGCTCGCTTCGTGGACCAAACACGGTGGAGCCGACGCGGACTTGCTCGTCGCGCGCGTTCCGGGAGCGTGGGAGTTACCTGTGGTCGCGGGCCAGCTAGCGCGAAGCGGTGTGTACGATGCCATCGTCGCACTGGGCGCCGTCATTCGTGGCGACACGGCTCACTTCGAATACGTAGCGGGTGAATGCGCGCGCGGCTTGCAGAACGTGAGCATCGAGACCGGCATCCCGGTCATTTTCGGCGTGCTCACCACGGAAACCGTCGAGCAGGCGCTGGAGCGCGCCGCGCCGAATGGCAGCAACAAGGGCGGGGAGGCGATGGAGGCCGCGCTCGAAATGGCGGACCTGCTCGAGAAGCTCGAAGCCATCGCGGTGGCGGCACATCCGGCGGCGGCGCGTGCCAAGCAGGACCCTGCCAATGTCGGCTGAATCCTCCAGACCGCGCGTTTCGCCCGAACAGCACTCGGCGCGTCTGGCTTCGGGCGCCAAGTCGCTCGCTCGCAAGCTTGCCATGCAGGCACTCTACCGCTGGCAGCTGAACGATGCGCCCTGGCAGGATTTGATTACCGAGTTCGCCACCGAAGAGGGCATGGACAAGGCGGACGGCGAGTACTTTCGCGAGGTGGTGGAGGGCGTGGTGGGGGCTCGCACCGATCTTGACACCGAGCTCACGGCGTTGATGGACCGCGCACCTGCGCTGCTCGACCCTATCGAGCATGCGATTTTGCTCATCGGGATCTTTGAGCTGAAGTCGCGGCCTGAGATTCCTTATCGGGTTGTGATCAATGAAGGCGTTAGTCTTGCCAAGCGGTTCGGGGCTACGGATGGGCACAAGTTTGTTAACGCGGTGCTGGATCGGGCGGCGCGGACGATTCGTACGCACGAACACTGAGTTAAGAGCCCTCAATCGCCGGGCGGCTGAGAATGAATACTTGCGCAGCGGTGAGCCGGCGAGCAATCCCACGGAGAGCGCGGCGGGGAATGACATGCCCTTGAACGAACGCAGCCTCATCGAACGTTACTTCAAGGGCTGCGGGGCGCCCCGCACCGACGTGCCGCTTGGCGTTGGCGATGATGCAGCGTTGCTCGATTGCCCCGATGGCATGCAGCTCGTCGCCGCCATGGACACCCTGGTGTGCGGAATCCATTTCCTGGAAGGCTCGAACCCCACCTCGATCGGCCACCGCGCGCTCGCGGTAAATCTCAGTGACATCGCCGCAATGGGCGCCGAGCCCGCCTGGGCATTGCTCGGGCTCACCCTGCCCAACGCAGACGAAGCCTGGCTGCAATCCTTCGCAACCGGACTCGGCATGCTCGCGAAGAAACACAACGTCGCACTCGTGGGTGGCGACACAACTTCCGGCCCTCTCTGCATCACTGTACAGGTGCTGGGCCACGCTCCACGCCCGGCGAAAATGCTCCGCTCAGGCGCGAAGCCGGGCGACGTGCTGTTCGTCTCTGGGACACCCGGCGACGCCGCGGCCGGCCTTGCCCTCGAGAAAGGGCAACTGCCGGAAACCCCCGCCGCAGCTGACGCCTATCTCCGACACCGGTTTTTATTCCCGACGCCGCGCGTCGAGCTGGGCCGGCACCTGCGTGAGTACGCAAGCGCGTGCATAGACGTATCCGACGGCCTGTTAGGCGACGCAGGCAAACTAGCTGACGCAAGCCGTTGCGGAATTGCCATCAACTACGACCAGTTGCCCATTTCAGCGCAACTCGAGTCTGCTGTCGGCGACACTCGTGCGCGAGAACTGGCGCTAACCGGCGGTGACGATTACGAACTCTGCTTCGCCGTTCCACAGTCGAACATCGACCAATTGAATCGCGATTTTCCGCCCGCGCAGTGGGGCTATAGTCCCATCGGTGTGCTTCGCGACGGCCAGGGCGGCGCCGTCGTTACGCGCGACGGTATTGTGATGGACTTCTCGCATTCAGGATGGGACCACTTCGGCTCCTGACCGTACCGCGTGTCGGCAGTCCCAGCCGCGCGGTCGCGATGCTCGGCTGCATTCATCGGGTGAGGGCCTGAGGCGCGCATCACAGTCGCGTTGCGCCTGCTGAACGTATCCTGCGCCCTCGTTGCCAGTTGCCTTCCGCGTATGAGTGTATCGACCCCAAAGCCGGCGTCGTCCCGAAAAATTCCCGAGAAAATCGGCAAGTATGTCGTCGTCAATGAAGTAGGACGCGGCAGCACTGGAATCGTTTACCTGTCGCACGACGCGTACTACGGGCGCGACGTGGCGATCAAGGTCTACAACATGGATGCCGGGGGCGACGAGGAAAAGGCGCGTATCTCGCGCAAGATGTTCCTCTCGGAAGCGCACCTGGTCGGGATGCTCCAGCACCCGCACATTCTTCCCATCTACGACGCAGGCGAAGAGAACGGCCACTGCTACATCGTCACCGAGCACGTGCATGGCGCGCGCACGCTGGCGGCGTATTGCCGGCCCGACAACCTGCTGCGTATCGACGACACCGTCGAGATCATCTACAAGTGCGCGAAGGCGCTGCACTACGCACACTCACGCGGCGTGATCCATCGCGACGTCAAGCCGTCGAACATCATGCTCACGAACGATAGCGACGTGCGCATCATCGACTTTGGAATCGCGCTCGTGCGGGATTCCGACATCTCACGCATAGAAGGCATCGCGGGCAGCCCGTCGTACATGTCGCCCGAACAGGTGCAGAGTTTCGAGCTGACCAACAGCTCGGATCTTTATTCGCTGGGGGCCGTCATGTACGAGCTTCTGACGGGTTCCCGGCCGTTCCGCGCCGGCAATCTGCAGAAGCTGTTGCATCAGATCGTGTATGCGACGCCGCCGCCGATCCACACGCTGCGCAAGGAGATCCCGGAGGATCTCGAGAACGTCGTGGCGCAGGCGCTGCAGAAAGATCCTGCGAAACGTTACAAGAGCGGCGTCGATTTCGCCGCCGAGCTCACGCGCTGTCATCAGAAGCTGCGCGAGCAGAATTCCCGCATCGACCGGCAAGAGCAGTTCGGTGTACTGCGCCGGCTGAAGTTCTTCCACGAGTTCTCGCATGCCGAGATCTGGGAAGTGCTACGCGCGAGCAGCTGGCAGGACTACGCGCCGGGCGAAGAGATCGTGAAAGAAGGCGAGATGGACGATCGCTTCTACATCATCGTCTCTGGCCAGTGCGCCGTGGAGCGCCACGCCAGCAAACTCGGCGGCCTCGACACGGGCGACTGCTTCGGCGAAGCGAGCTACGTGCAGGGTGCGAAGCGAACGGCCACCATTCGGGCCGCGAGCGGAGTCACCGTGCTGAAGGTGAGCTCGACGTTGCTGGAGCAGGTGTCTGCCTCGTGCCAGCTGCGCTTCAATCGTGTCTTCCTGCGCACGCTCATCGGGCGTCTGCAGAGCGGTGAGCAGCCGGCGAACTGATTTCCGCAGGCCCGCCGCCGCCGACTCGCCGGAAGTAACCTGCAGCTCGAGCCTATGTTGCGCGAGGGGCGGCTTCGCGCGACCCTGCCGAGGACCTATTCCGCATCTTTATCCCGCTCGATGAGCGCGTACGCCGAGTGGTTGTGGATGGACTCGAAGTTCTCCGCTTCCACCACGTACGAGCCGATGCGGTCTTCGTCGTTCAGGCGCTTCGCCACATCCCGCACCAGGTCTTCGACGAACTTCGGATTGTCGTAGGCGCGCTCCGTCACGAACTTCTCGTCGGGGCGCTTGAGGATGCCGAACAACTCGCACGAGGCTTCGGTCTCGGCGACGCGAATCAACTCTTCGATCCAGATGTGCTTGCGGAGCTTCGCCTTGATGGTGACGTGCGAGCGCTGGTTGTGCGCGCCGTATTCCGAGATCTTCTTCGAGCACGGGCACAGGCTCGTGACAGGCACCACCACCTGGATCCACGTTTCCGTGCGGCCGTTCTTGCGCTCGCCAACGAGGCTTGCGCGATAGTCCATCAGACTCTCGACACCCGACACCGGCGCCTTCTTCATGACGAAGAACGGAAAGGTCATCTCGATGTGGCCCGCATCGGCTTCGAGACGGCCCGTCATTTTCTCCAGCATGGCGCTGAAGGACTCCACCGAAATCTCGCGCTCGCCGTGGAGAATTTCCACGAACCGCGACATGTGCGTGCCTTTGAAGTTGTGCGGCAGGTTCACGTACATGTTGAACGTGGCGATGGTGTGCTGCTCGCCCGCCGAGCGATCTTTCACTCGCACGGGGTGCCTGATGTCCTTGATGCCCACGCGGTTGATTGGAATGCGCCGCGTGTCGGCATGGCCCTGCACGTCTTCCACCTCGGCCGACTTCGAGCGGGCGGACTTGAGAGGGATGATTTCGGTCATGGCGTGCGGGCCTCGATACACAATCTATTATGTCGGACGGGGGAGCCCTGGCTTGTGGGGCGCACCCGGCATCGATTCAGAGGGTCAATGTAGTGGCGCGGCGAGGGCGGTTCAACCCGCTTTCGAGAGAGGCGGGCGCTTCCGAAACGCTCAGGCCTCTCTGGCGGCCCGCGAACGGTCCTTCACCTGCAGGGCCCACCAGCGCTCGACCGCACCGGAGACACTGGCGAAATCCAGCCCCGCCGCGGTCAGGCACTCCTCGCGGGAGCCATGCTCGATGAAACGGTCGGGAATGCCGATGTGCAGGGTCGGCATGGCAACGCCCTCGGCCGCCAGCAGTTCGCTGATAGCTGAACCCGCACCGCCGGCCGTGACGTTCTCTTCCAGCGTGACGATGGCGCGATGGCGCGCGGCAATCTTCAACACCAGCTCTTCGTCCAGCGGCTTGATGAAGCGCATGTTGACCACGGTGGCATCGAGCCTTTCCGCAATGGTCTGCGCCGACGCGACCAGCGGCCCAAAGGCCAGCAACGCCAGCCCGCTCCGACCTTCGCGACGAATTTCGCCGCGGCCAATGGGAAGTGCAGACATCTCGTGCACGAGCGGTACGCCGGGGCCCGTGCCGCGCGGATACCGAACTGCAGATGGGCCAGGCAGAGTGCTCGCGGTGAACAGCATCTGGCGGCATTCGTTTTCGTCAGCCGGAGCCATTAGTGTGAGGTTCGGAATACACCTCAGGTAAGTGAGGTCGTAGCTGCCCTGGTGAGTGGCGCCGTCGCCTCCGACCAGGCCCGCGCGATCGATGGCAAATACCACCGGCAGATTCTGCAGAGCCACGTCGTGGATCAGCTGATCGTACGCACGTTGCAGGAACGTAGAGTAAATCGCGACAATCGGTTTCAGGCCTTCAGCCGCTAGGCCTGCGGCGAACGTGACCGCATGCTGTTCGGCGATGGCGACGTCGTAGTAGCGCTCCGGAAAGCGCTTCGAGAACTCCACGAGACCCGAGCCTTCACGCATGGCCGGTGTGATGCCGATGATGCGCGAGTCGCTCTCTGCGATGTCGCACAGCCACTGGCCAAAGATCTGGGAGTACGAAGGCCCCGTGCTCTTTTCCTTGAAGATGGTGCCGCTCACCGGATCGAACGGGCCCGGCCCGTGCCACTTGATAGGGTCGGCTTCGGCGGGTGCATAGCCCTTGCCCTTGCGGGTGACCACGTGCAGGAACTGAGGGCCCTTGAGCTTGCGCAGATTGCGCAGCGTGCTCACGAGCGCCTTCACATCGTGCCCATCCATCGGGCCGATGTAGTTGAACCCCATCTCTTCGAACAGCGTGCCGGCGAGCACCATGCCCTTCATGTGCTCCTCAGACCGTCGCGCCAGCTCCCACACGGTGGGCATGGCGCGCAGTACTTTCTTGCCGCCTTCGCGAAGGTGCGCATACACGCGGCCGGAAAGCGCGCGCGCGAAATAATTCGACAGCGCGCCGACGTTCTCCGAAATCGACATGTCGTTGTCGTTGAGGATGACGAGCAGGTCGTTGGGCAACGACCCCGCGTGATTCAGCGCCTCGAAAGCCATGCCCGCAGTGAGCGCTCCATCGCCGATGACCGCGACCGCGCGGCGGGACTCGCCGAGCTGGGCCGCCGCCACCGCCATGCCGAGAGCTGCGCTGATGGACGTGCTCGAGTGTCCGACGCCGAACGTGTCGTATTCGCTTTCGGTGCGAGTGGGGAAGGGGGCGAGCCCTTCGTGCTGCTTGATCGTGTGGAGCTGCTCGCGCCGGCCCGTGAGAACCTTGTGCGGATAGGCCTGGTGGCCCACGTCCCACACGATGCGGTCCTGTGGAGTCTCATAAACATAATGGAGGGCAACTGTGAGCTCGACCGTGCCGAGCCCCGCAGCGAAGTGACCGCCCCGGGTACTGACGCTCTGGATCAGGAACTCGCGAAGCTCTTTCGAGACCGCCGGAAGCTTCGTCAGCGGCAAACGCCGGAGATCTGCCGGGGTTTCGATGGCACTCAGCAGTGGGTAGCGAGCATCGGCGGCAGGCATGGCGGGCAGTGTAGAGGGTCCGTTCAATGCGCGCGACTGACTACGTATCGCGCGAGCTCCGCGAGACGTTCTGCCTTCATGCCCAGGGGGGCAAGCGCTGCAATGGCGCCGTCCCGAAGCTGGTGCGCGCGATCTCTTGCGGCCGCGAGCCCTACGGTGCTCGGGTAGGTGGGCTTGTTGCGAGCGATGTCCGCCCCCGCCGACTTGCCGAGCACTGCGGTGTCGCCTTCTACGTCGAGAATGTCGTCCTGGATCTGGAAGGCGAGGCCGATGTCACGGCCGAAGCGCTCAAGGGCGGCGAGCTGTGGTCCCGGTGTGAGGCCCGCGGCGGTGGCGCCGAGCAGCACGCTGCACTCGATGAGCGCACCTGTCTTGCGAAGATGCATGTTTTCGACGGCTTGGGCGCTGAGCGTTTGACCTACGGACGCGAGGTCGATGGCTTGGCCGCCGGCCATGCCGCTGGTGCCGCTTGCATGCGCCAGGATGCGGATCATCGACAGGCGGGCCTCGGCGGAAAGCGGACTGGATGTGTCGTTCGCGAGCACGTCGAAGGCGAGCGCCTGGAGCGCGTCGCCAACCAGGATGGCTGTTGCTTCGTCGAAGGCGCGGTGGCAGGTGGGGCGGCCGCGGCGCAGGTCGTCGTCGTCCATCGCGGGCAGGTCGTCGTGGACCAGGCTGTATACGTGCACCAGTTCTACGGCTGCGGCCGCCACGTCGAGATGCTCCAGGGGAGCGCCCAGCGATTCACCTGTTGTGTACACGAGGATGGGCCGCAGGCGTTTGCCACCGCCCAGCACGCTGTACCGCATGGCTTCACGCAGGCGCGGCGTGCCGCAGTCGGGCAGCGCCAGGAAGCGGTCGAGCACTTGCTCGATGCGGGACTGGTAGTCCTCGAGGCGCGCCTTCATCGCCGCTTTCTTCCTCTCAGCCGCCCGGCGATTGAGGGCTTCTTGTCGGAAGCTGTGCTCATGGCATGGGGCTATTCGCGCGGCGCGCCTTCAGCGTCGAGTTCAGTAAAAGGTTGCAGGTCCGCTTGCCCGCTCTTCTTGAGCAGGATCTCCACCTTCTGCTGGGCGGCCTTGAGCGAAGCCTGGCAATGGCGGGTGAGGGCCACGCCCCGTTCGAAGGTTTTCAGGGCTTCATCGAGCGGCAAATCTCCGCGCTCGAGACGTTCGACGAGTTTTTCGAGCTCACCGAGCGATTGTTCGAAGTCGGGTTCTTTCGCGTTCGACGCCAAGGGCTTACTCCTGAAGGGCGCGCCACGTTATACAGGCGCTCTCGCCACGGTCAACGCGGGTTGACGGCCTTCGGGGCGGGGCATAGAGTTCCGGCCCACATTAGACCAAGTCTAACGCGCAGGAGTACGGCAAGTGGCAAATCTCAAAGGCAGCAAGACCGAGAAGAATTTGAAGGATGCGTTCGCTGGGGAATCCCAGGCGAACCGTCGTTATCTGTATTTCGCAGCCAAGGCGGACGTCGAAGGCTACAACGACGTGTCGGCTGTGTTCCGCTCGACGGCGGAAGGCGAAACCGGGCATGCCCACGGGCACCTGGAATACCTCGAGGCGGTGGGTGATCCGGCGACGGGCCTGCCCATCGGCGAAACCAAGCTGAACCTCAAGGCCGCCATTGCGGGCGAGACCCACGAGTACACGGACATGTACCCGGGCATGGCCAAGTCCGCTCGCGAAGAGGGCTTCGCCGAGATCGCGGACTGGTTCGAGACGCTGGCGAAGGCCGAGCGCTCGCATGCCAATCGCTTTCAGAAGGCGCTGGACGGGCTCTGAGGCTCGCCTTTTCTGAGAGCTGAGAGGGGCGCTGTGCCGGCGGCGCCTCGCTCGCCCGCAGGGTGTTCGGGACCGGCCGTTAGACCGGTCCATCGGGGCCTTGTCCAAAAGCGTCCATGCTTTTGGACATCCCGCCCACCCTCCAGGCGAACGAGTCCCCGCTGGATTTCAGTGCCCTGCGTCTCGGGCGAGGTCCGTCGTCCCCTTCAGTTAGCCAGGCCAGCGCGTATTCAATGAGTGCACCGATTACCGGGGGCGAAGGCAGCCTCAAGGCGCCGACGCGGCACCCCATCGACTGGCAGAACCCCGAGTTCTACAACGAAGCGGCGCTCACGAAAGAGCTCGAGCGGGTGTTCGACATCTGCCACGGCTGCCGGCGCTGCTTCAGCCTGTGCAATTCCTTTCCCACGCTGTTCGATGCCGTAGATAACTCTTCTACGGGCGAGGTCGATGGCGTCGACAAGAAGGTGTACTGGGAGGTCGTGGATCACTGTTACCTGTGTGACATGTGCTTCATGACGAAGTGTCCGTACGTTCCGCCGCACCCGTGGAACGTGGACTTCCCGCACCTGATGCTGCGCGCGAAAGCCGTGCACTCGAAGAAGGAAGCGCCGCGCCTTCGCGACAAGGTGCTCGCTTCAACTGACGCTGTCGGCAGGATCGCCGGCATCCCCGTGGTAGTCGAAGTGGTGAACGCGGTAAACAAAACCGCCGCCGGCCGCGCGCTGCTCGAGAAAACCCTCGGCGTAGACCGCACAGCCCCCATCCCCACGTTTCACTCAAACACAGCCCGCAAGCGCCTGCGTGATCGCGTTGGAACTACGACTAGTAACGGTGCGGTTGGTACTCGCGGCCGCGTAGCCCTATTCACCACCTGCTACGGCAACCGCAACGAGCCAGATCTAAACGAAGCCCTGGTCGCCATCTTCGAACACAACAACATCGAAGTGCGGCTGGTAGCAAAAGAAGAGTGCTGCGGAATGCCGCGCCTCGAACTGGGCGATCTCGAGGCCGTGGCCAAAGCCAAAGAGAACAACATCCCCGAACTGCTGAAGGTGATCGCCGACGGCTACGACATCGTCGCCCCGATCCCTTCCTGCGTGCTGATGTTCAAGCAAGAGCTGCCGCTCATGTTCCCCGCAGACGCGGATGTGCAGAAAGTGCGCTCCCGCATATTCGACCCCTTCGAATATCTGATGCTGAGGCACAAAGCCGGGCTCCTGCGCACCGACTTCAAGCAAACACTCGGCAAGGTGAGCTACCACGTGCCTTGCCACTTGCGAGTGCAGAACATCGGCCTGAAAACGCGGGATGTCCTGAAACTGATCCCCGACACCACGGTGGACGTCATCGAGCGCTGCTCCGGCCACAATGGTACGTACGCCGTAAAAACCGAATTCCGCGCGGCGTCGGTCAAGATCGGCCGCCCGGTCATGACGCGCGTGGAAAACGCACAGGCCGACTACTACTCGAGCGACTGCCCGATGGCCGGCCACCAGATCGAAAGTGGCATCAAAGATGCGAAGCCCCCGACGCATCCTTTGAAGCTACTGCGGCTGGCATACGGGCTGTGATCGCGAGTACTACGCCATGGAAAAACTGACACCCGCCGACCTTCTCTCCCTCGAGCAGTACGCCAAACAGCGCCCGGCCATGCGCACGCGCGTGATGGAGCACAAGCGCGCCCGGCAGCTCGCCGTGGGCCCGAACGTCACCTGGCTGTTCGAGGACAGGCTCACCATTCAGTACCAGGTGCAGGAAATGCTGCGCGCCGAGCGTATTTTCGAGCCGGAGGGCATCGAGGAGGAGCTGGGCTCCTACAACCCGCTCATCCCGGATGGCCAGAACTGGAAGGTCACGCTGCTCATCGAGTTCAGCGACGAGGCCGAGCGCCGCATCAACCTGGCGAAGCTGCGGGGCGTGGAAGACCGCTGCTGGGTGCAGGTGCAAGACCACGCTCGCGTGTACGCGATTGCCGACGAGGATCTCGAGCGCGAGAACGATGAAAAAACTTCAGCCGTGCACTTCCTGCGCTTCGAGCTGACGCCGCCCATGCGGACGACTCTCAAATCCGGCGCGGCCCTGTCCGTGGGCGTGGATCATGAAGAGTATCGGCACGAGATCAACCCTGTGTCACCGGCCGTTCACACCGCACTTGCTGCAGATTTGAGCTGACGGAAGCGTTGCATCGTTACCCCCGGGCGCCTCGGAACGAAGATGTCCTCAATTGCCGGGCGGCTGAAATTTTCTTCTATTTTTAACAGTCGTCGGCTTCCCTTCACCGGCTCTTGCAGGCTCCGCTACAGCCACCCGCTGAGGCAGCAAAAGCAGCAATCCTCTCAGCCGCCAGCGAGGCGTTCGAAGCGAGGCTCTTCTCTCAGCCGCCCGGTGAGGCGGCCAATTCGGAAATCCTCTCAGCCGCCCGGCGATTGAGGGCCTCTTCGTGCTGAAGGGGCCACGACACGGAAAGGCGAACTACTGGCCCACAGGGAATTCCTGCCTTAGACTGCCGCCCCGCGTCTGACAGCGCGGGGCCCTGTCCGCCAAAAATTTCAATCCAATCAGCAATGAGCCAGTCGTACACCGCGTCCGACATCGAAGTCCTGAGCGGCCTGGAGCCCGTGCGGCGCCGGCCAGGCATGTATACGCACACCTCGCGCCCGAACCATCTGGCGCACGAGGTCATCGATAACAGCGTCGATGAAGCTCTTGCGGGTCACTGCAAGGAAATCTCAGTCACGCTCTACAAGGACAACTCCTTCGAGGTCGAGGATGACGGGCGCGGCATGCCCGTGGACATCCACCCCAAGGAAAAAGTCAGCGGCGTCGAGCTGATCCTCACCCGCCTGCACGCCGGCGGAAAATTCTCGGACAAGACCTACCAGTTCTCCGGCGGCCTGCACGGCGTCGGCGTGTCGGTCGTGAATGCGTTGTCGAAGCGGCTCGAGTGCAACATCAAGCGCAACGGCAAGGAATACAACATCGGTTTTGCGGACGGCAAGATCACCTCGAAGCTCAGCGTGGTCGGCAGCGTCGGCCAGCGAAACACGGGCACCAAGGTGCGCTTCTGGCCGGACGCCAAGTTCTTCGATTCCGACAAGTTCTCGGTGCCGCAGATCAAGCACACCCTGAAGGCGAAGGCGGTGCTGTGCCCCGGCCTGCGCGTGAAGTTTTTCAATGAGGCCACGGGTGAGAAAGACGAATGGTTCTTCTCCGGTGATATTGGTGCATATCTCGTCGACGAGCTGGGCAAGATCGAGCGGATGCCGGCCGAGCCGATTTCCGGCAAGAGCGAGGCGGCCAACGAAGCGGTGGATTACGCCATCTGCTGGGCGCCGGATGCCGAGAACGTAGTCGCCGAGAGCTACGTCAACCTGATCCCAACCATCGAAGGCGGCACGCACGTGAACGGGCTGCGGTCCGGCGTGGCGCAGGCCATTCGCGACTTCTGCGAGTTCAGGAACCTGGTTCCCCGCGGCATCAAGCTCACGCCGGAGGATGTCTGGCAGAAAGTGTGCTTCGTGCTGTCCTTGCGCATGTCGGAGCCGCAATTCGCGGGGCAGATGAAAGAGCGCCTCGCCTCGCGCGATGCGTCGCCTGTCGTTGAAGCCTACGCGCGGGATTCACTGTCGCTCTGGCTCAACCGCCATCCCGATGCGGGCGAAGGCATCGCGCAGTTCGTCATCTCGAACGCGCAGGAACGCGTCAAGCTTGCGCAGAAAGTGGTTCGCAAGCGCATCGCTTCGGGCCCGGCGTTGCCTGGAAAGCTTGCGGACTGCTCCGGCCAGGATCCCAAACGCTCCGAGCTGTTCCTCGTGGAAGGTGACTCCGCAGGCGGCTCGGCCAAGCAGGCGCGCGAGAGAGAGTTCCAGGCGATCATGCCCCTGCGCGGCAAGATCCTGAATACGTGGGAGCTGGACTCGCACGCCATCGCGTCGTCCGAGGAAGTGCACAACATCAGTGTTGCGCTCGGGGTGGAGCCGGGCTCTGCCGACATCAGCCAGCTTCGCTATCACAAGATCTGCATTCTCGCGGACGCGGACTCGGACGGGCAGCACATCGCCACGCTCCTGTGCGCGCTGTTCCTGCGGCACTTCCGGCCGCTGGTGACCGCGGGGCACATCTATGTAGCCATGCCGCCGCTCTATCGCATCGATGCGGGCAAGCAAATCTACTACGCGCTGGATGAAGCCGAGCGCGATGCCACGCTGAAGAAAATCGAGGCTGCGAATTCGCGCACGCGTCCGAGCGTCACGCGGTTCAAAGGCCTGGGTGAAATGAATCCGTCCCAGCTTCGCGAGACCACCATCGACCCGCGCACGCGGCGCCTGGTGCAGCTCACCATCGAAGGCGCGGACGAGACCGACAAACTCATGGACATGCTGCTCGCGAAGAAACGTGCCTCCGACCGCCGGGACTGGCTGGAAGAGAAAGGCAATCTCGCCGAGGTGCAGGTTTGATTCGTAAGGCGCGTTTCTAATGCAGGACGATCTGAATTTCGAGGGCGTCGAGAAGCAGCCGCTCCGTACCTTCACGGAGAAGGTGTACCTCGACTACTCCATGTACGTCATTCTCGACCGGGCACTGCCCGCGCTCGGGGATGGGCTGAAGCCGGTTCAACGCCGCATCATCTTTGCGATGAGCGAGCTCAGCCTTGCCTCCGCCAACAAGCACAAGAAGTCGGCGCGTACCGTCGGCGACGTCATCGGCAAGTACCATCCGCACGGCGACAGCGCGTGCTACGAAGCCATGGTGCTGATGGCGCAGCCGTTTGCGTATCGCTATCCCATCGTGGACGGGCAGGGCAACTGGGGCTCGCAGGACGATCCGAAGTCCTTCGCGGCCATGCGCTACACCGAAGCGAAGCTCACGAAGTACGCCGAGGTGCTGCTCAGTGAGCTTGCGCATGGCACGGTCGACTGGGTGCCGAATTTCGACGGCACGATGGACGAGCCATCGTGGTTGCCGGCGCGTCTGCCGAATCTGATTTTGAACGGCACCTCCGGCATCGCCGTCGGCATGGCGACGGACATTCCGCCGCACAACCTGCGCGAAGTGGCTGCGGCCTGCATCCACTTGCTCGAAGACCCCGAAGCCACCGTTCGCGCGTTGTTGAAGCACGTGAAGGGGCCGGATCTGCCGAGCGGCGCTGAAATCATCTCGGCGCGTTCGGATCTCGTGGAGTTCTACGAAAAAGGCACCGGCAGCTTCAAAGCGCGCGCCACGTATGAAATCGAGGACGGCAACGCCGTCGTCACCGCGTTCCCGCACCAGGTGTCGGGCAACCGTGTGGCCGAGCAGATTGCGGAGCAGATTCGCGCGAAGAAACTTCCCATGGTGGAAGACGTTCGCGACGAGTCGGATCACGAGAACCCGACGCGGCTCGTCATCATCCCGCGCTCGAACCGGGTGGACATGATCGAGGTGATGAATCACCTGTTCGCCACCACGGATCTCGAGCGCAGCTACCGGGTGAATCTCAACATCATCGCGCTGGATGGCCGGCCGCGAGTGATGAACCTGAAGGACATCCTGTCCGAGTGGCTCGAGTTCCGTATCACCACGGTCACTCGCCGACTGCAGCACCGGCTCGACAAGGTAACGAAGCGCCTTCATATCCTCGAAGGCCTGCTCGCAGTCTTCCTGAATCTCGACGAGGTCATTCGAATCATCCGTCGTGAGGATGAGCCGAAGCCTGTCCTGATGAAGCGCTTCAAGCTGTCTGATGAGCAGACCGAAGCCATCCTCGAGACCAAGCTGCGGCACCTCGCCAAGCTCGAGGAAATGAAGATTCGCGGCGAGCAGAAAGAGCTGGCCGAAGAGCGCGACGGGCTCGAGTCGTTGCTGAAGAGCAAGGCGAAACTGCGCAAGCTCGTGGCCGATGAGATCCGCGCCGACGCGGAAAAGTATGGCGACCCGCGCCGTACCAAGATCATCGAGCGCGAAGCGGCGGTGGCCATCGATGAGACTTCGCTCATCACGAACGAACCGGTGACCGTTGTGCTGTCGACGGGTGGCTTCGTGCGTTCCGCGAAGGGGCACGAAATCGATCCGCGCACGCTTTCGTACAAGACGGGCGATGCGTTCCAGGCTATCGCGCGTGGCAAGAGTCTGCAGAACGCGGTGTTCGTGGATAGCACCGGGCGCACGTACACGCTGCCGGCGCATTCGTTGCCCGGGGCGCGTGGCAACGGCGAGCCGTTGTCGGGGCGTTTGAATCCGCCGGATGGCGCCAAGTTTGTCGGCGTGATCATGGGTGAGCCCGAAGACCTGTGGCTGCTCGCAAGCGATGCGGGCTACGGCTTCACCGTGCGTCTCAAGGAACTCGTGACGGATCGGCGCGCCGGCAAGACGGTGCTCAACGTGCCGGAGAACTCGCTCGTTCTGCCGCCAGCGTTCGTCGCTTCACCGGATTCGCTGGTGTGCGCCGTGAACAGCGAAGGCAAAATGCTGGCGTTCAAGGTTGCCGATCTTCCCGAGATGCCCAAGGGCAAGGGCAACAAGATTTTCGATATCCCGGGGAAGAAGGCTTCCACGCGCGACGAGGTGCTCACGGCCATCGCCGTGGTGCCGCCGAACGGCAAGCTCATTCTCTGGTCCGGCGAGAAACAGAAGACGTTCGGCTGGGCCGAGATCAAGGACTACAAGGGCCAGCGTGCCCAGCGCGGCGCCGTGCTCACGCGCGGCTGGCGGGAGATCGATCGGCTGGAGGGTGTGGCAGGGTAACCCGACGCGTCGTCACCATTCGAGCGCGTCAGCTTTGATAAGGGAATCATGATCAGACTGACTTTGCTCGTAGTACTCGCGGCGTTGATGTGTGGCTGCGCTGTCAAACCTCAGGTGGCGGATTCGGCGGGCGCGGCCGACCGCACTGGCGCGAGCGGCCCCGCTTCTGCGGCGAACCCTGCCGCCAACAGCACCCCTGCGAAAAACCCCGCCGCAACGAGCACCGCGGCAAACAAATCTGCCAGGGCCGGCGCTTCGAAGGCTCCGCTTCCCGTCGCGCCGCCCTTCAATACGCCAACCGACCCCTATCCCTCTACATACCGCGCGCCGGCCAGCCCGGCCACGCTCATTCGTAATGCCACAGTGCTCACCGGCACCGGCCAGCGCCTCGAAAACTCAGACGTCTTGATCGTCGACGGCCGCATAAATTCCGTCGGCACAAATCTCACCGCCCCCTCCGGCGCCCGCGTGATCGACGCAAAAGGCCGCTGGGTCACGCCCGGCCTCATAGACATCCACTCACACCTGGGCGTCTATTCCAGCCCGCAAGTCAACGGCACCTCAGACGGCAACGAAGTCACCAACCCCGTGACGGCGAATGTCTGGGCCGAGCATTCCGTATCCCCACAAGACCCAGGCTTCACCACCGCTCTGGCTGGCGGCATCACCACGCTGCAAATCCTGCCGGGCTCGGCAAACCTCATCGGGGGGCGCTCGGTCGTTCTCAAGAACGTGTCGGCAGTGACTTACCAGGCGATGAAATTCCCCGGTGCTCCCTATGGCCTGAAAATGGCCTGCGGTGAAAACCCGAAGCGCATCTACGGTGGCCGCAACACGCTGCCGCAAACCCGCATGGGCAACATGGCGGGCTATCGCGCTCAGTGGATCGAAGCGCGCGAATACCTCCGCGACCTGGAGCAATACGATCAGAAACGTCAGAACGGCGACAAGGATGCCAAGCCGCCGAAGCGCGACCTGCGGCTCGATACGCTGGCGGGTGTGCTGAAGGGCGACATCCTCGTGCAGATGCATTGCTATCGCGCAGAGGAAATGGCTGCCGTCATCGACATGTCGAAGGAGTTTGGCTACCACGTCGCCGCATTCCATCACGGCGTCGAGGCGTACAAGGTCGCGGACCTGCTCGCCGAGAATGGCATTTGCGGAGCGCTGTGGGCCGACTGGTGGGGCTTCAAGATGGAAGCCTTCGACGGCATCCAGGAGAACATTGCCTTCGTGGATGCCGCGCCGAACGGCTGCGCGATCGTGCATTCGGATTCGGAAGAAGGCATTCAGCGGTTGAACCAGGAGGCCGCGAAAGCCATGGCACACGGCGAGCGCGTGGGGTTGCACGAACCGCCCGAGCACGCCATTCGCTGGCTCACCGCGAACCCTGCGAAGGCGCTCGGCATTCTCGATCAAACCGGAACGCTCGAGCCCGGCAAGATGGGCGACGTCGTGGTGTGGAACGGCACCCCCTTCAGCGTTTACGCGCTGGCGGACCAGGTGTTCATCGACGGCGCGCTCGCGTTGGATCGTGAGCATCCCGATGCCAGACCGAGATCTGACTTCCTGCTCGGGCAGCCGATGGAGGCTGCGCCATGAAGATCATGTTAGAAAATTTTCTGTCAGCCTGTGGCCGAGCCGCGGCGGGCGTGCGCACCGGTGTATTGGCCCCCCGATACTTTTCATCAACTGAGTGCTCCGATTCCGTTGCCCGCCAGCAATCGATGAGCCGGTTTGGAAATACTGTGTTTTTTCAGCGCACGTCTACCACGCAGATCAGGGCGAGTGCCTCAGCGCTATGCGCTACTGCCGCGTTTGCCTTGTTCGTGACCAACGCAACGTTCGCCGCCGACACGCTCGTGCGCGGCGCACACGTCTACACCATCACCTCTGAAGGCGCGCTCGAGAACGCCGATGTGCTCGTCCACGACGGCAAGGTCGCTGCGGTCGGCAAAGGTCTCACTGCAGCGGCCGGCGCCACACTCATCGAGGCCAAAGGCCGCGCACTGACCCCGGGGTTCTTCGGCGGCTTGAGCGCCATAGGCCTCGAAGAAGTGCAGGCCGAGAGCTCAACGGTCGATGAGAAGCTCGCTACGCCAGCCGACTTCAACGCGCTTCAGTTGCGCCCCGAGTTCGATCCAACGGTTGCGTTCAACCCTCGCTCAACGGTTTTGCCGATCACGCGCATCGAAGGCATCACGTGGACGGTGCTCGCACCCGTGCCAGCCGATAAAGGCGGCAATTTCCTGACGGGGCAGGGCGCCGCCGTCACTCTCGATGGCCGCTACGACGCCGTGCTCGAAGGCAGCCGCTCGCTGTTCGTCGACATCGGCAGTGACACCTTTGCGATTTCAGGCGGCAGCCGTGCCTCGCAGTTCATGGTGCTGGAGCAGGCTGTCCGCGAAGCGCGTTCGCCTGCTGAAGCTCGTGAGCACACCATTCTGCTTCCCGCAGGCCGCGACGTGCTTCGGCGATATCTCTCAGGCGGCCGCGTGGTGTTCGACGTGGATCGCGCGGCTGATATCCGGCAAGTGCTCGCCTTCAGCAAACGTAATGGCATCAAGCCTGTGATCGTCGGAGGTACCGAGGCGTGGCTCGTTGCAGCGGATCTCGCGCGCGCCAAAGTTCCGGTGCTGCTCGATTCTCTCGTCGACCTCCCTACGGACTTCGACCGCGTCGGCGCTCGCCTCGACAACGCCGCGCTGCTGAACAAAGCTGGCGTGCAGATCGCGTTCTCGCAGGTGGATCGCGCAACTCACAACGCGCGCAAAATTCGTCAGCTCGCAGGCAATGCGGTTGCGCATGGCTTGCCGTTCGATGTGGCGCTCGCCGCGCTCACTTCGAACCCCGCTGAGATCTTCGGCCTTGGTGCCACTCGCGGTCGAATCGCGCGCGGCCAGGTAGCTGATCTCGTGCTCTGGAGCGGCGACCCCATCGAAGTGAGCTCCATGGCCGACCAGGTGTGGATAGAGGGCCGCCCCATCGAAATGCGCTCCCGCCAGACAGAGCTCCGCGACCGCTACCTCGAGCGCCTGAAACAGCACCAGGCCCGCTGATCGCGCGGCAGCTCGCGCTGCCGCTATGCGCGAGTCTGTCGCATCGACTTTTCAGGCGGACGAGCGGCGTGCCCCGATGCTGGGCGACGCGCGGGGTTCCGTCTCTTCGCTTTGAAGGTGATGTCGACCTCGGAGCCCAGCCGCATCAACGTGGTCATGAGCCGATCCACAGTGAACCGGGCCAGATCGGCGTTCCGGATGCGCGAGAAGTCCGCTGCCGCAATATCTGTGCGTGCGTGCGCTTCTCGCACCGTGAGCTTCTCGTGATCGAGCCGCTTGACGATCTCGACTGCCAGGATGGATTTCAACTGCAGGACCTCGGCGTCGACGTCACCGAAATCCCGGAAGACGTTACCGCTGCCGCGCACGACATCGATCTTTGTTTTCATCCGAGCATCTCCTTCAATTGTTTCAGGCGGCGGCGCACCAGGTCGATTTCGTGTCCGGGCGTTTTGATGCCGCGCTTCGACTTCTTCTGGAACGCATGCACAACCCAGATCTCCTCGCCGAGCCGCACGGCGTAAACGACTCTAAACGCGTCGCCCCGGTGAGGTAAGGCGATCTCGAATACGCCGGGCCCGAGTGCGTTCAGCGGCTTGGCGATGTCCGCCTTTCCGCCTTCCGCCGCCACGGTTAGCGCAAGCCGGCACCGCAACCGCGCCTCGTGAGGAAAACGCTCGAAGTCCTTTCGAGCCGCCCTGATCCAGGAGACCGGTCGGGTCAGCCGTGTCATGTCCTACCTCCTTATGTTGTCATTTCTGACAACAATCTTCAAGCGGGTCAACTGTGTGATGCGGATCGGTTCGAACGCGATTCGCATGCACTCAGTCGCAGGAACACGGGGTTTCCGTTAGCCTTCACGGCGCATGACGCCGGTCATTTTTGTTATCGCTTCTAGGATGTTCGTGCAGCGATGCCACCTAGGTGGCGCGCAGAGATGCGTGCTCAACGGTGAGAGAGCAGCGTGCGGAGAACTCACAAGAAATCGCGCGCTTCCGAGCGTGCTCAAGGTGCGCACCGACGAGGGGGACGGACGGTTGAACTGCCGTCCGAACAGGCGGCTAGCTACCGCCCGTCCGCTTTCAACACCACCTCTTCCGGCGCATTCACGAAATAGCCCTGGATGAACTGGACGCCGAGCTGCCACAGCACGGCCATGGTGTTCGCATTCTCCACGCGCTCGGCGATGGTCTGCACCTTGCGCTTGCCGGCGAGCTCGGCGATGGCGCGCACTTTGTTTTGCAGGTCCGCGTCGCTTGCGAGGTTCTGCACGATGGCGCCATCGATCTTCACGAAATCGAGCGGGAAGGTGTTGAGCAGGCCCAACGGATCGCGCCCCGCGCCGAACGCTTCGAGCGCAAACCGGAACCCGCGCTTGCGGAGCGCGCTTGCGAGCGCGTTAGCTTCATTGATGTGTGTAGCGGCAACCGCTTCGGGAATCTGGAAGGCCAGGCGCGCAGGGTCGGCACGGCTGGCGCGAATGTGATTGTCGAGCCAGTCGAGGAATGACCCGTCACGCACCGTGTCCTTGGACAAGCGCACGAACAGGCACCCGGGCTTGCGTTGCGCGGCGAACGACAATGACGCCCCCACCACCCAGCGATCGATGTTCTTCAGCAGGTCGTTGCGCTCGGCCGCCGCCATGAATTCCGCCGGCAGCACTTCCTTGCCCTGCCCGTCGATCATGCGCACGAGCACGTCGAACATGCTCGGGTCGTCGCCCTGGAGACTGGCCACCGGCTGCTGCACGAGCCGGAAGCGGTTCTCCATGAGCGCCGCCTTGATGTGCTTCACCCAGACTTTGTCGTAGGACTGAACGCGCGCGTCGTTGTCTGCCTTGTCGGAGCTGACAGCCTGGTTGCCACCGCGCGTGCGGCCGCGGCGGCAGGCATCGACAGCATCTGCAATGGTTGCATCGAGATTGGCGCCAGCCGGCGCGACAACACTCAACCCCACTGTGCAGGTGACGGAAAGCGACTTCTCGCCGATGTGCACGAGGTGCTTCGCGGCCTTTGCGATCAACCCCTCGCCCCACACCTCGACGTCGCGTTCGTTGCCGCGTTCGAGCAGCGCGAGGAAGCTCACACCACCGAAGCGCCCGGCAATGTCCTTCGGATTCAGATGTTCTTTCAGCAGGTTCGCAAACTCGACCAGGCACTCTTCGCTCGCAGCCGACCCCACATCGTGCTCGATGCTGGCGAACTTGTCGGGCTTCACCAGCGCGAAGTAACGCTCGCCTCCGGGCGCGGGCGTGGCGAGCCGCGCGCTCAATGCTTCGAGCAGCGGACGACGATAGAGGAACCCCGTGGAAGGATCCCGGCGCACGGCGTCCGCCAGATCCTCGGCGAGCAATCTTTCATCTCGTGGGCGAGCCGGCACCACCATGCGTACGCAGGGGTCGCCATCGTGCTCACCAGCCGTCAGCACCAGTTCCAGGGTCAGCGACGTACTATCCGCCAGCACGGCGTTGAGCTTCAGCGTGTGGTCGCTCCAGCGACCCTGCAGACACGCGGCGAGCGCGCCCTTCAGTGCGGGGTGTGCGGCTTCTTCGAACAAATCCATGATCGGCTGGCCGACCAGCCCGTCCGCGGCGACGACGCCGAACAGCTCGCACCATGACGGGTTGGCATCCACGACGATGCCTTCCTGCACTTCGACGATGGCATCGTTCGACCGCTCGAGCACCGTTTCCAACTGACGGCGCGCATCGCGTGCCGACTTGAGCGTGGTCTCGAGAGCTCGCTCCAGGCGGAACGAGCGCAGCTCACGCCCCATCACGGCCTGCAGCCGTGCGGGGTTGGAAATGGATACGACATCGCGCGCGCCGTTGGCCATGGCCACAGCGATGCGGCTTTCATCGAAGCCTTCGGCGACGACGATGATAGGAACGGAGGGCGCGAGCTGATCGCGCACCTGCGTGGTGCCACCGAGCTCGTCGTTCCCGGAGTCGATGAACAGCAGCAGTTCCGGATTGATCTGCGCCAGCGCGTCGCCGAGGTCCCGCAGGGACGGAATCCACGTGCAATGCACGGGATGTCCCGCACGCCGCAGGATGCTGTTGATCGATTCAACGGAATCGCGGGCCGTGCTCAGAACGATGAGCGGAACGGCGTTCTGCTCGGTCAACGTGACCTCCATCACATAGTCAGCGGGGTCAGGGCGCCTCGCCGCCGCACCATCCTCGTGGCCAGGGCCCTGAAAACGCGGCGATTCTAGCCCGCCCGGTCTGCCCCTCGCATGCCATGCCGCTCACTTTGCAACGAACCGCGGGCTCAGGGCTACCTTGGCAGGCGCTCCTGCGACCTCCCGTACCAGTCTCGGAACGAGGTAGCCCGGCAGCCGCGCGGCAAGCGCGCCCGCGATTTCCCGGGCCCGGGTTTCTTCCATGTCGAAGTGAGCCGCGCCTGATACACGGTCGAGCACGTGCAGGTAGTAGGGCAGCACGCCTGCATCGAAAAGGACGCGCGACAGATCCGCCAGCACGTCGACATTGTCGTTCACACCAGTGAGCAGCACGGTCTGGTTGAGCAGCGTGACGCCCGCTGAGCGCAGTTCGGCGCAGGCCGCGCGTACATCAGAGTCGATTTCGTTGGCGT
>JBDTUL010000012.1:0-27137 GCA_040007735.1 Gammaproteobacteria bacterium
ATCGGCCGCGTGCCAGACAATTATGCGGAAAACTCCGTCCGCGAGGCCTTCAATAACCTGATGCGCCAGGAGTACTCGGGACGAGAGCCTCTGTTCGATCTGGCGGCGCTCGAGGCGAGTCGGACCGGCGCCCCGGCGACAGAGGTCGCGTTCAACGGCCGAACCTTCTTTGTGCTGCGGCCGGAATACTCGACAGACGGAGGGCATTTGACTGCTGACGCCAGGCAGCGGATAGCAGCGGAGCTGCTCGGCTTCGTGGCTGGGCTGATGAGTGGTCGGCACAATCAGCCACTGTCCTCAACCGCGCTCGATTTGCACTGACCAAGCTTGGGCGATTCGGTCTTTGTTCACTGAGGACCGTAGTCGTTTTTCGTCATCTGGCTGCCATTAACGGGTTGGGCCGCAGTCCCACCCCGCTCCGGGCCGACACGGCGACAGTTACTGCGTCCTGGCGCGTCGCGGCCTGAAGATCTCCACACAGGGCCTCGAGCAGTCGCAACCACCAGCGCTACGACGACCCGGGCTGGCGACTGATGGGGTCCCTGGGCACGGCCCGGGCCCGCCCAAGCGGGCAGCGCCGAAATCGAACCCCAGAAGCTAGTTACGGTGATCGACAGTCTCTTCTTGAACAGGCTGACTATTCACCGTCAGGGTTTTCGAAGGATGCCCCCCTCAGCTGGTTTTCAGAGATTGGGTTCGTGTAAATCACTCTCGAGATCACCAGGCAGCGCCGTTCAGGTCCACGTCAAGCGCTCGCGAAAACGCTTCACTATGCCTGAAAGTGTTAGCAATTATTCAAAAACGTAGTTGGTATACGGCGGCACTATTTTTGCTCAAAGGATGGAGCCGAATCAGTGTTGCCTAGTCGCTGCGGGCGCGCATACGAAGGGTGGTTTGAATGAGACGTTGTATCTTTTGCATTGTGTTGACAGTTTCATCTCAGCAGGCGTTTGCCCAAACAGTCAGCGGGACCTCTGGCTCCCTGACTGACGGCGCCACTGTTACTATTACCGGTTCTGGATTCGGGACCAAATCGACTGCGGCGCCCGTGAAATACGACGACTTTCAAAGCATCTCTGCCGGTCAGCCCGTCGCATCAAGCACTGCGGCCGGTCCGCGCTGGACGTCGGGAGGCAGTATTGCGCCGGTCGCTTCGACGGCGAGAGTGCGAAGCGGCACTCCATATTCGCAAAATATGCTCAGCCGCTTTCAGCCCCTCGGAGGCAGCGATCCAAGCGCGTCCAACGTGTTCTTCTCCTACAACTTTAAGAAGTTCTATCTGGATGTGTGGTTCTATCACGATACGTCGGGTGAGACGTCGAGCGCCGTGAACGTGAAGCCTTGGCGGCTCCACACCAGTGGGGCCGGCGATCCGAATGCCAGCGGCATGGTCTGGGTGAGCGGCCTCAACGGCGACGTTGTCAACTGTGCCTATGACGGCGACTCGCCTGACGACAACATCAGCGATTTCTTTCCCAACCTCCGCGCGTCAGAAATTGCGAACGGCTGGGTTCACCTTCAGCAGTGGCTCGACTACGGAAGCGGCAACGGGGCGATCAATGGCACGTGCATCACGCGGCTGACTGGCAAGGTCACCGCCCTGGAAAGCCAGATCGGTAATCAGAACCCCGGGCGGTCAGGTTACGATCATTGGACAGACTTCTACATCGGTAATTACGTTCGCTCGGAAGACTGGAATGGCACCGCGCGTTTTTACTGGGAATCCATGTACATCGACGATTCGTGGGCGCGGGTTGAGATCGGCGACAACCCGGTCTACGCCAACGCGACGCATCGCGAGGTCCAGATCCCGTCCGCGTGGAGTTCCTCGAGCGTCCAAGTCAAGATCAATCGCGGCAGCTTCGCCCCCAACGCGTCCGTGTACCTGTACGTCTGCACCGAGTCGAACAGTTGCAGCGCGGGACGTGCGATTACTTTGGGCGGCAGCTCGCCACCTTCGCAGCCGCCGGCGGCGCCGACCAATCCTCGCATCGTGCGGTAACAGTCACCGCGCGCCTTGTCGACGCCAGGCTTCGGTCTCAGAACCCGGACAATCCCTCAGATCGCATCCTCACGGCAGGAGCGGTTTGGGGTCTGGTTCTTCTGCCTGGGCACGACCAATGTGCTACGTGCTTTTGACCTGGCTTCGGCGAACCGATCTACACCGTGTGTCTTTCGTGTAGCGAAACGTCGTTCGTCGATTCGTGAGCTGGCTTCGAGTCGAAAATGGCCGGGCGCGGCGACAAATTGGATCGGGATCGCCGCGCATGTCGCGATCGCTCGACATTCCACCGACCCTCGCTTCAGCAGGGCAAGGCTCTGTGCGTGCCGCCTACCGGTAGAGACTCAGAAAGAGGTGCGAGGCTGCTTCCTCTCGCCTCTGACCCACCCCTTTCACAACGTCTGCGGAACTCCAGCGATTCGAGCTCTCGTCATCCTGTGACGTGGACAGATTGGGTGCGGAAGACGCGTACTGTGGCGATCCCAGGCGCGCAGCCCGCGTTGTTCATTCGCTGGATGACTTTGTTCTTCTCTTTGGGTGCACTCGAACAGCCTCCGCGACGCACCTGATGGTTTTCTTACGCGCCGCTCGCTTCACCATGGCCAGCCATTTGCTGATGTGCCCGTCACGGCTGATTCTCCACCAGGCGGGTTAGGGACGGAAGGCAACGGCCTCTCTTGTCTGTTTACTAGTTGAACGACTCGAGCATTGCAGTCGACGGTTGCGCTGGCCGTGTGTCCTTGCGGGTGGCGCGTGGCGCATAAGCCTCGATGACAAACATTCGTGAGTTTGATTGGGGGAGCTATGTTGCGACCAATCGGAACCGGGATCATTTGCCTGATGTGTCTGGCCTTCGCGGCGAGCGCGCGCGCTTCTCCGATTACGTTCCGATTTGACGTCACCGTGACCGCGCTGAGCAATGCCAACCTCCTCCCGGGCCTTGGCGTGACGCTCGGCACAGTCGGCACAGGTGAGGTCACGTGGGAAAGCGACGCCCTCCCTCGATTCCCTGGCAGTGCAACCTACTCGGGGGCAAACAACGACGTCTTCGCGGTTGCTTCGTTCTTGTTGCGGATCGGCGATCTCGAAGTGTCCTCGCCATTTGTGCCCTACGTCGCTACAGTCCTGACGGCCGATCCGCGGGCGTGGGATTTTCAATTTGAGAGCGTCGAGGCAAATCATGGGTACGTGGACAGTGCTGGGCTGAAGTTCACAAGCCGCGCCGATCACGACCTTTCATCGGCTTCTGATCCGCTTCGCACGTTCGATCCCGGCGGCGTTGAGGTCGGCCGTTTTTTCGCGGCAAGCCCCGGGCCGCAGGGCGTCGGTTTGAGAGCTGATCTAAGCAATGTTACGGCGGTCCCTGAGCCGTCTGCTTGGCTTCTTCTCGGGTTAGGCTCGATGGTGACGGGAGCGGTCCGTCGGTGGAAGCGCTAGCTCCGAGCCCTGTCGCTACGTAACACCCGGCACCGCCGTGAAGTGGGTTACGATGATCTTCGTTCGTTCGATGCGAAGGGCCCCACCGCTTCCGTCTCACGGGCTCTGCCCCCACAAGATCCCAGCGTGAGAGGAATCCGTGGCGGTCTCACCGCTACGGCATGCCGCACAGCCGGGCGCGCCAAGAGGTGAGCACCGTCAGGGCGTTCCAGCGGCGTGGGCTCATTCGACTGCGCTTGGTTGCTTGCTCGACGAAATACTCGCGAGGATCGGTGTCAAGACTTCCGCCAGCTTCTGTCCCATTCGTATCGATCCTGCGGGACTGAAGTGCACGGGGTCGTGATAGTAGCGGTCGGTCGCCGGGACGAAGCCATCCGTAGGAATGTAGTGGACGCCAGGTTGCGATCCGAGCCGCTGGAGGACGCCGTTGTACCGGTCGAAGGTCGAGCGCACAACGGTTGAGGGCAGCCCCCCATACGCATTCGACAGACCTAAACACAGCGGGCAGGATTCACTCGCGGCGTCGGAAGCAAACGGAACGATGACTTGGGGCAGCACCAGCGGAACGCCGTGGAGGCCCGCGATCGCGGCTATCGCCATCAAGTTCGCTTGGTAACTCGCGAGCCCCTGTTCGATCGCGTGGTTTCGATCTTCGGGCGGCCCCTTCGGCGCCGATGCAAATGGAAGCACTCTGATGACGCGTTCAAAGGCATCCATGACCCGCCCTTCTGTCTTCGCGTAAAGCAGGCTGTGCAAGGTGAGCCACCGCTCCAGGCTCCCTCTCGGGCGATCTTCCTGGGGAAAGAGGTCGGACGGCGCTGAACCGGCCGGCGAGGGAATCGAGTAGATGAAATCGTTCTGCGCCTGATACACGACCAGTAAATCCGGCTGGAGATCCAGGCCCCGCATCTCCAGATCGATCAGCGAGTCGAGCGACGTAGCGCCCGGGATTCCCAGATTCAGGACCTCGAGATCCTGCACGCCCAGACGGCGGCGCAAGTCGACCTCGAGCACTTCCGGCCACGGCAGATCACGGCCGACGGCACCCGTATCGAATGTCGTCGAGCCGCCAATGCAGAGGATTCGCAGCGTGCCAGGCTTCTTGCGAACCGAGACCTCGCGCCCGCGAAACCCGAGCGAGTTGATCCGGAACCACCCGTAATAGTCGAGGTTCGGCACCAGGCCGTAACGCAGGCGCCGATGGGGGTAGAAAATTGACGGGAAATAGTCGGGAGGCGTAGCTCGGGTCCGTTCATAGTGGCGGGCCCCGAACTCGGCCGCCACAGTCATTGCGCAGATGATGACGATCACTCCCCCCAGCGTGATCGCACGGAGCAGGCGTTGCGTCCGCCGGCTCAGCCCACTTGCGCCAGGACTGACGTGCTTCTTCACGGGCGTAGCGGCGCGCGCTTCTTCGACCAATGCGTGTCCTTTTACCTCTTGTCGAGGATAACCTGGATCTTTGAGACGTAGAAGATGCGATCCCGCGACTGCGGGGACAGATGGATCACCGGCTGTATGGGTCTCTTGAACGGCGTGCTCGACCCACCCCACGCTGTCGGTGCGAGTCGAAACCCGACAGGCGACGGATTGACGAGCGGCGTTGTTCCGTCCTGCCGCGCTGTCCTCAAGCGTGCGAGGGCTCCGCTCGAGTCGCTACTGCTTTCGTGAAGAGCATCGTCAGCGCTGCTGCCGCGTGCGACGAATCGAACACGCTACGCGCCTTCGGCACGTAAGCTGCCGCCGCCTGACGGAAGCGCGAGGGGTCGCGCAGGAATCGTTCAATGCCCTCAGCCAGTGACGCGGCGTCGCCGGCGACAGTCCGGATCGCCGGCGTCCCATCGGTCAATTCTCGCAATCCGATACAGTCCGATGCGATGAGGGGACATCCCAGTACCATCGCTTCCATGGCAACCAGGGGGCAGGCCTCGCGCAGCGACGGCATGAGCACGGCGTCGAGCTCGGCGAGTGTGCCCGCCGCCGTCGCCTGGAAGCCTGTGAAAAAAAACAGGCGCTCCAGACCCCAGTCCCGCACCTGTTGACGATATTCACGCACGAATGCGCCGTCATTGACTGCGACCACTATAAAGCGGGGCAGTTCATCCGCGCGTTCGCCAAGCTTTCGCACCGCCTCGACCAGCACGCCGAACCCCTTTTCCGGCATGAACCGTCCGACGTAGCCGAGGAGTATGACGCCAGGTTCGATGCCGGGCTGGCTACGCAGCTCCGGCGCTGATTCGACCGATTCCCTGCGCAGTGTGTCGACAGCGACGCCATTCCGAATTACCTGCACTCGGGATGCCGCCTCCGTTCGAAGGGGGATGTGCTGCAGCAGGTTGTCGCGCGCGTCGATGCTAACCGTCACAACGCTGCACACCCCGCCGAATACGCGCGCCAGCAGCCGCCGCTTCGCCTCGCCCAGCACTCCGGAAAATTGCTCGGCCCGAAACGTTTCGTGCAGGGTGACGATGTGCGGTACCCCGTAGAGACGAGCGCTCGGCTGCGTGACGAGGGCGGCCGTCGTGCCCTGGGAATGAGCAATGCCGAATTCGCCCCTACGCAACAGGTTGTGTGCGGCGATGGCCAGACGCGGCATCGCGTGGCTTACAGGAACGGTCTGAAGATCGACCCGCAGAGGGGCCATCCCAGCAGGCAGAAGCTGCGCCTCCGGCACATCAATGGTCAATACCGTGCTAGCGTACGCGTCAGCGTCGATCCGCGAGTACGTATACCGAAGATAGCTTCTGATTCCGCCAATCGGAAAGCGAATGACATTGAGTACCCGCAGCGTCACAACACCTCTTAGAATTGAAGACGGGAAGACGACGCGCGGAACCACTCCGCGGCGATGACACTGGCTGTCTCAGCAGCCATCCGCCCTACCCCAAACAGTTCGGTCACGCGGTCCCTTGCGCGCGCACCAAGGCAGGCGCGCAGCGGCACGTCGGCCGCGACCATCAGGACCTTTTCGGCGAAATGAGCCGGGTCCCGCGGTGGGGCGAGCAGCGCCGCTCCCTCCGGGCCGACCGCTTCCCGAATCCCCTCGTAGTCGGTGGCAACAACGGCCAACCCCTGCGCCATTGCTTCGAGGACCGCATTAGGAACGCCCTCGCTGAAGGAGCTGAACACCGCAAGGTCCACGTCGGCCAACAGATCCCCGACCTCACGCACCTCGCCAAGAAAATGCACGTGCTTCTCCAGCGACAGCGTCGACACCTGCTGACGCAGCGCCTCGTACCGATCGCCGAAGCTGCCGGCCAACACCAGGTGCGGAGAGATTCCCGGCGGGCAGCGGTCCACAACCAGCCGCCACGCCGCCACCAGCGTCGCGTGGTCTTTTTTGCTGTGGAGGTTGGCGACCATGCAGGCGAGGAACGCGTCCGCTGGCAGGCCGAGCCGCCGACGCCAGCCGCCGCACGCTGCAGTGGCAGGCGGGAACTCCACGCCATTGGCCACGACGCTGATCTTGTCGGGGCGCACATGGAGCCGTTGCGTCAGAAAATCCGCGCCGTGGTGTGAATTCGAGATGAAACGCCGGATCTGACTAACGGCAAGCCGCTCAATCCATCTGTCCAGGCGAGAGCGTCCTTCGTCGCGCTGGTTCCAGATACATACGCGCGCACCGGCGGCACGCCACGTCAAGCCGCCTAGCACATTCTGGAACATGCAGTAAGGAAGCACGATCTGCGGGCGACGTCGCCGAAGCAAGAAAGTAAAGCGAAGTAGATCTTGTGCATGCCCCAGTCGACTGCGGTACGCATGCCTCATGTCGAAAAATTCGTACGGCAGACCAGCCTCATCCCAGGAATCGGTCCTCGCCGCGTGCCGGCTCATGGCAACGATCCGCACGTCGGCGCGCTCTTCCTGACGAAGGTACTGTGCGAGAAGGAATGCCTGGCGCTCGGCGCCACCCAAACCAAGTGAGGGCAACAAGAAGAGTACTCGGAGGCTATCTAGCGCGCGATCTCCGGACCCGGAGGATGGCTCACGCATGCTTAGTCTCATCACCAACGACTCCGGCCTTCGGTCCGCCGGCAGGCGTGTCCGGCGCAGAAGCCACACGCCAGCTGCCCCGCGAGAGCGAATGTCTGCCGAGCAGCCCTGCGACCGCCATCGTCAGACTTGCGGCTCGAGCGCTGCCGTAGAGCAACTGGTGCACCAGGATCTGTAGTTGATGACGGCGGTGCCTTCGCACTCGCGAGAGCCAGACCACCGCGACCAGCCCCACGAACAAGACGCCATAGAGCGCGAGCGGCAGGAAGCTTCCTGTCACCGCACACGCCACCAGCGCCGCTATGCCGCACACACCGGTGGCCGCGAACACCAGGGCGTAGAGCACCACCCAGAGATTGGCAACAAGCTTCAGATCGTCGAAAAAGACCCGGAACGAGTCGCGCCCGTGCCACATCTCACGTCGAAAGAAATCCTTGGCCGAGCGAGGCACGCCGTGATGCACCGCCGTGATCGACGGATCGGCAAAGACCAGATAGCCAAGCTGACGGGCTCTGCGGCAGAAGTCCACGTCCTCGTTGGTCCTGATCGTGTCACTAAACCCGCCCACCCGCTCAAAGCACTCCCTGCTCACGACCAGGTTGCCGGATGGAATGTAGTTGACGACGCCCGCCTTCGAGGCGGAGAGCTCCGACGCTGCGACCGCGACCCATCCAGCATCATCAGGTATGCGGTGGACGCTACCGACGACATGGGCACCGGTTGTGGCCATGCAGGCGGCTGCTGATGACAGCCATTCCGGGTCGACCGTGCAATCGGCATCGAGAAAAGCGATGAGATCGCCGGAGCCGGCTCTGGCCCCGTGGTTCCGCAGGCCGCCAATCGTCAGATTCGGGTTCGTTACGATGTGGGCGCCGAAGCCGCGGGCGATTTCGACAGTGCGATCGGTCGACCCATTGTCTGCTAGGACGATTTCGAAAGCAGGGCCGGCCGAGGTGAGACTGCGGATCGACGCGAGGCACGCGCTGATCGACTGCTCCTCATTCAGCGCCGGAACGACAATCGTGGCTTTGCGTGACATGGCCGGCCTCAACACGCGCCCAACGCCGCAAGGGCCTCGGATATCGTCATGATGCGCGCCCCTCCGAGACTGGCAGCCCGAACCACGGACTCGAACTGTGACGGCGTGCAGCCGTAGCGGGACGGACTGTCCCGGACGTCGTGGGTATAGAAAATGAGCCACCCGCGCCGGCTGGCATTCTCAAGTATGAGCCGTTGCGCCGCTTGCAGGTCAAAACACCAGCCGTACAACGGATTCGCCAGCAGCAGGTTCAGGTCCACCTCCGGCCCGTTGATGCCATCGCGCGTTCCACGGCAGCTGCGCGTCATCGCACTGACAGCGCGTTTCGCACCGAGGGTGACGTGGCCGAATGGGTATGAGAAATTGGCGGCACCCTGCGGAGTACGGTACGCGTCCAGCGCTTCTGATCCACGCCAGGTATTCGCAACGTAGTCCGCCGTTGAGGTGCGACGGCTCGACAGATGGCTGAACGTGTGGTTGGCCAGCTCATGGCCGTCTGCAACCAGCCCACGCAGGTCGTCGGCGCTGAAGTGCGCGCCAAGGCTACTAGTCGAATCGATCAGCCCCATCGATGCGTAGTACGTCCCTCGCGCGCCGTGGGCACGCAAGATCGCGCCTCCACTGGTGTACGCGCTGCGCGGGAAATCATCGAAGGTGAAAGAGATAATCGCTCCCGTCTGGCCCAGGAGCACCGTCCGCCGGTAAACCGAAGACAGCAGCAGCCAGTTCGCGCTCGCTATCGCTCTTGTAAGACGCATTCGTTTCTGATGGTGACGATTCCGTCGTCAGGCACCTGCCGGTCCCTGCGAAACACCAAAGAGGTGACGCCGTCGGTCTCTGCGACTTCCTCCATGCCGACCTCGGCGAAAACGCGGCCCGAGGGCGCGTTACGCGGCGTCTTCCGATAGTTCGCCCACACGTCCCATCCGGCGTCCCGCAGATAGCGGCGCAACAGCCAGGTCATGAATGCATGCTCGACGCGCTTGGACTGTACCCGGCAGCTGAACATCAGGTCGGTCAGCCG
The DNA here is from genome assembly GCA_040007735.1 of Gammaproteobacteria bacterium. Lineage (GTDB taxonomy): Bacteria > Pseudomonadota > Gammaproteobacteria > Steroidobacterales > Steroidobacteraceae > JADGHX01. Next base: position 9,496 of record JBDTUL010000012.1, read on the forward strand.
GGGTTCGCGCCGATCGACCAGTGCAAAGCCGATCAATCCGTAGCTGCCGAAGCGGTCGCGACAGCTCAGAACGTAAGTATCCAGGTGTTCAGTGGTGAGGACTCCCTGGAGCACGGCCAGGCTGTAGCGCGTACCGGAAAAATTCATCTGGTTCGTGCGCTGCGTCAGTTCGTGGACGCGCTCGATGTTGTGGGCGCCCAGCGAACCAATCGTCAACTCGAGCCCGCACTCCTTCAAGAACCCGAGATAGTCCTCGCCGAAGGTCTGCAGGGCCTGTATGCGTCCCCATTGCTCCTGATACATCTTGCGTCGACTCGATCCCTCTGCCGTGATGGAGACCTGACACTCCGGCAAGTCCGGGAGCGTCAGGTACTCGGACGCATCCAGCACCCGCACGTCCGGGCAGACAGATCTGACCTGCTCGAGCTCGAACGGCGAGTCATCGATGAACAGCAGTGAATCGATGCCGATGTTCAACTGTTTGGCGATGGCCGAGATGCTCTCGCTCTTCGGCATCCATGAAATCTGCGCAGCGAGAAAGAACTCGTCGAGCTGAAATGTCTTCAGCGTCTCCCAGGCTTCTTCGAAATTGTTTTTGCTGGCGATCGAGTTCAGGATGCCTCGACGGTCCAGTTCGCGGATGACGTCGGACACGCCAGGCTTGAGGGTGAGACGTGCGGCTCCGTCTTCGATGAGAACGCCGGTCCACAGTGTCTGGTCGAGATCCCAGACAACGCATTTGATGGTCTGGCCCGCGGTCGGGCCGACCGCGGGCGGCGTCACTTCGCGCACGAAGTCCATCACGCCAAAGTACAGCGTCGTGTCATCAGCGATATCGTTGGGAATCAGCTCGATGTCGAATGGCGCGTTCAGCAGATTACTCGGTATTTGTCCGACTGGAATGCGGAAGCGAACGAATCCCGGCGACGCTTCGAGCAGCTTCTGGAACGGAATCGTCACCGCCGCGCTGAGCGAACGCAGCGTGAGGCTGATGGCGATCTGCCGATCGCCGGGATTGTAGCACTCCAGGATCAGCGACGTCGCCGGCGGTGTTGACGGCTTCTGCGCCTGGGCCGATCTCTTTTTCAGGTCGTAGCGTAGCCCGTTGATGGCCTTCCTGGCTGGGCCCGGCAGTGGAAGATGGAACAGCGTGCTGCCGATGCGATGGTCGTTGCGCTCGAGCCGCTGCGCCTCGGCGGACGCATAGAGCCGGACATTGCCGGGCGACCACAACTTGCCCCAGCGCTTGAAGCGAATTTTCAACAGGTAGCCGTTCGGGCTTCCCGGGCTCTCGATTCTCACGATGCCGTCGACAAACCGTCGGCACCGGTGATCGGCGCGGGGACTGTACAGGTCGCACGTCGTGTAGCACGTCGGCCAGACGCACTCCGTGCAATGCTCGCCCCAGGGCATGACGGTGCGGGCCAGAATCGTATCGCCAAACTCACGGAACCTGGACTGAATCTCTGGCGGGATCTGATCGATCGCTTCCCGTGAGCCGTTGGCTTCTGTCTCGTACATCTATGGCAATCCAGCGAAACGCTTTGTCGTCGATAGGGGCGCTCGCCCGCGCCGCGCGTAGTAGCGGCGGTCTTCGTACCAGCCGCGCACGAGGCCGAGGTAGTTGCGGTACTCGACGTGCCTGTGCTCGCGGCGAGCAGCCTCAGGGCCCCTGGTTTCGATGGTCTGGCGTCCGGCCCGGTTGGTGGTGAGCGCCAGGGTTTCCATCGGGGACAAGTGAGGGAGGACTACGGTGTCGGAAGACGCGTTCATGGTCCGACCATTCAACGAGATCTCGGTTCCGGCTGACACTCGCAATACGACGTCGTGCACCGAACAGGTGCCGGTATTGTGGACGATGACGTCCCGGCCGGTGTGTCGCAGCCACAGGCTCTTGAGGGCCGCCAGACGATCCAGCACATCGCTCGCCGGAGCAAACCATCCGTCCGAGTGGCTGGTCAGACGTTCCACCGTCCTCCTGAAGTCGTCGTCCAGCGTGTAGACGCCTGCGCAACGCCGCGCAAAACCCTTCGCGAAGTGCGTGTAAACAACGCAGACTCCGCTTTCCCTGACCAGGCGCGCGACGTTGGTCTCCGAAAGGAGGCGGTTGAACCGGATGACATCGGCACCGTCTGAGCCGGCAAACCAGCGCCGCACATATGGTCGGCGTGGGTCGCAAAAAGGCATGGAGGGGTTGACGCGGAGCGTGTTGATCTCGTCAATCGTGTGAAACGGCAGTCGTACGTACCGGAAGGTCTCGCGCGCGAGGTCTCCCCAGAACGACACAGTCCCTTCCCGATGGCCCTCGTAGTCGCTGTGGTCGGACAATCGCTCGACCAGTCGCAAGAGCGGCGCATCAAGTTTGTGGACGCCGCAGTAGAGATTTTCAAGGTTTGTGCGATGGAACGCATTCATTGCCGGCGTCTTACCCACAATCGCGCGAAAGTGCGCGAGACCTGCCTTGATCTCGTCGCGTCTCGAATTGCCTGCCGCCACGCCGTGCATTGCGATTTCGAAGCCCGCTTGCTGGAGGCGTTGAATGAACGCGGCGTAGTCCGGGTCCTCCAGGGTCGCGCCGCTGTCCGGATCTGGCTCATCGCGCTCGTCGGCGAGTCGGAAAGCAGACGTCCGCCTCGCGCGAAGTGGCCAGACCGTCTTGGTGCCCCAGAAGCCGCGCTCGGCTAGGAAGGTGTAGACGGGTTCCGTATTCTCGAGCGTCGACAGGTCGGTGTCGTCGACGAAGGTCATGGTGAACGACTTGCCCGGGGGGTGGGGACTGAAACGAATCACAGGTCATCCTGATCGCGACGACGATCGGCGGCGTCCATCGTGAGAGCTGCGCCCGAGGGGCCGTCGCGGTGCGCGGTAACACATGCCTGCGTGCCGCCGGCCTTCACGCCACGACTCCGGCGACAGCCGGGACGGCGGTGGACAGTACGTCGCGGTAAACATCGAGATAGCGACCCGCCATTCCGGCCACGAGGAATCGTTCGCAGACCGCATCATGGCCGCTCCGCGAAAGCGACTCGCGCAGTGGTCGATCGCCGCGCACCCGTTCGATGGCGCTCGCCAAGGCAGCCGTATCGTCCCTCGGCACAAGAATTCCGGTTACGCCGTCCTCGATGGCTTCGGCGATCCCCCCCACTCTGGTCGCCACCACCGGCACTCCGAGGTACATTGCTTCAAGGAGAGTGTAGGGCAGGCCCTCGTGGCGAGACGGCATCACCAGCAGATCCAGTCGTGCCAGGTAGTCGTGAATGTTCTGCCTGAATCCGAGGAACTTGACGATTTCACCGAGCCCATTCGCCTGGCAAAAGCAACGACACTCGTCTTCGAGAGGCCCCGAGCCAAAGACGTACAAGCGGAGGTCCTGAGTGTTCCGCAGCCGGCCGACCGCAGCGAGTAACGTCAGATGGCCCTTCACCGGCACCAGCCGACCCACGATGCCCATATTGAACAATTCAGGCGCGTCGTCCAGACCCTCGGGTACCCCCCGCACCGTCGACGGCGCAATCGGCTGGATGCCGTTGTAGATGACCTCCTGCCGCACGGTTGCGGACGCGCCGCGTGAGTGCCGGCCGATATCCTTCGAGACGAACACGACCGCGTCAGCAAGGTGACGCGATGCCAAGCGCTCAAGAAAGATATTGAGCGATCGCTTGAGGCGCCCGGCGCCCGTGACCGGTTCAAGGCTGCCGTGCTCCGTTCTGACCAGTCGCGCCCCGGTGAGCTGGGCGGCGATTGCACCGAGCACGGTCGCCCGATACCCGTGCGTGTGCACGATGTTGACGCGGTATTGGCGCAGCGTCCGAGCGACCGCAAAGATCATGCGCGGGTCGTACGGCCCGCGCCCCGGCACGAGGACGACCGGAATGCCAGCCCGATCGAGACGCGCTCGCAGCAAGCCGTCGTGCAGGACGATGACCAAGACCGGCACTCCGGAATCCTGAAGGTATCGCGACATCGTGTCCACAAACTGCTCAATGCCGCCCCAGAGTTCGCCGGGCGTGCACAGGGCCACGCGCATTTCAACCGCTCGCGCCATCGCCGTCTCCGAACCCGCTAGTACTTCAGCCATCACGACTGTGCGGGAATATGCACGGGCGATCTTCTCAACGCGGACAGGACCAGCGCCCGCGCCTGCGATACTTCGCTCGCCGAGACAAGCCGGGTCAACGGCATCAACAGGGCGTAGCCTCCGAGCAGGAAAGTTTTCAACATGATGGTGAGCGCGACGTGACCGGTGACGATCTGGTGCGACAGCAGATAGACCGCGGCGGCGAGCGTCGTCAATTTTGCGATGCGCTGGAAGTCGAACCGCACAGGGTGCAGCCGATTCGAGAGCCAATGGAGCAGCGCGACGTTGAAGGTGGTCGAGATCAGCAGCGCGTACACGGCTCCCCAGATCCCGAACGCTCTGATCAGGAAGAACGCGCCGGTGAGTTGCACGCCTGCCGTCACCACATTCGCCCACATGTATTGTTCAGTCTTCCCCGAGTGCATGATTCCCCAGTCGACGTGGTACTTCATCCCGAAGATGAGATGGTAGAGCGCCACGAGTGGCACCAGGAGCCCCGCGCGGTAGAACGACGGCGTGGTCATAGCCACCATGATCTCAGGGGTGAACATGGCAAGGCCAAGCGACAAAAAAAGCAGCACGATGAAGAACACATCGAAGACGGTACCCAGCATCTCGGGCAGGTCGGTGCGCTCCTGCGCCAGCTGGAACCGGCGCGGCTGAAAGGTCGAGATGAACGGTCCAGTCACCATCGTGTGGAGAACGCCGCCGAGCTTCTGCGCGAGACTGTAGATCCCGGCATCCGCGATCGAAGTGAGTCCCTTAATGAAATACCTGTCCGAATAATTTACCAGCGTCATACCCAGCGTCGCCGGCAGCAGTGGAATCGAGTACTTCAGAAGCGCTCGTGCGTCGCTGCCACTGAACCGGAGCCCGGTCTTGTAGAGGATGCTGATGGTAAGAGGAAGACCGACCATCACTCGGATGATCAGGCTCGTATACAAAATGCTGAGTACCCCAAGGCGCAGATGTGCGATGAAAAAGACATTGAGCGAAACACCGACGACGAGGCTGAGCGTCGACAGCGTAATGAAGAGCACAGATTTGTACTGCATGCGAAGATAACCCTGACCGACATCGGCCAAGACTCCCACGAACAGGCTCGCGAACGAGATCCGGAAGTACGAGGTGTACACCTCGCTGTCGAGGACGACCCTCGCCAGCGCCGGCGCGAACAGGCTCGCAACCCCGACGACAGTCATCGCGCCGAATGTAATAAGGATGTACACGGTGCTGATCAGCCTGTTTCGCTCGTCATCAGTCTTGCGATCGTAGTAGAAGCGGCTGATCGCCGCCGACACGCCCAAGCCCACCACGATGCCAATGAGGCCGGTCGTCGTGTCGATGAGCTCCATGATGCCGTAGTCGGTCGGTGTCAGATAACGCGTGTAGAGGGGGAGCATGAGGAACGCGACTGCCTTGTTTAGGATTGTTCCCACCCCGTAAATGGAGGAGTGCTTGAGCAGAAAGCTCAGTTCTTCGCGCTGCGTCGCCATTGCTGCTGGTATTTGGTGCTGGTATCTGGTGAACAAAGACTGGTTTGCGCGGACATCAGCCGAGGCGAGGGTTCCACACGCGGTGGCGCTCCCCTTTGAGGAACTTCCAGAAGGCCTGGAGTGCGGCGGCATTCACCAGTACAAAGTAATACGGCACAAAAAACAGTTGACGCGGTCGGCCCGAACGCTCGGCCACATAGCCGAGCCACCCCGAGATGACGAAGAGCACCTGGAGCAGGAATGCCACTCGGTAAACCCAGCCCTCGGTCCACAGCACCGCCGCCGTGGCAAATGTCCCCGCCATGAAGAAGAACGCCAGATAGCGGAGCGCCTTGTGCGACACCAACTGAACGGCAAAGAACCCGTAGCGGCGGACATTGAGAAGGCCGGGCATGTCAGACAGCGCCCATAGCGCACGCAGCGCGACCCGTACACGCATGCGGTATTCGTCGCGTGCGTTTCCGTTCGCTGCTTCGCTTACCAGTGCCGCCGGCTCGTACACCACCCGGTAGCCCTGCCCAATGACTCTGAGCGGCAGGACGAGGTCCGGCAGGTCATCGGCATGCATCGGTTCGTAGAGGGAACGGCGCGCCGCGTCGATGCCGCCATTGACTCCAACCAGGGAGCCCACCACCGACTCGCACGAGCGAATGAAGTTCTCGTACCGCATGTACATCGAGCAGCCGTCGCCCGTCATACTGCCATCGGGATTCAGGTAGGCCAGCTTCCCTGTGACGTACCCCACCTGCGGATCGGCGAAGTTGCTCACAAGGTGGCGCACCGCCGCCCGGTCGTACAGCGAGTTGGCGTCGGCGAACACGAGGATCTCGCCCGTCGCCACGGGAACCGCCAGATTCAGCGCCGCCGTCTTGCCGTTGCGCGGCGCCTGGCGAAGCGCGACGACCCCCCGAGCCGCGTATCCGCGCACCACGTCATCCGTGCCGTCTGTCGAACCGTCCGAGATTACGATGATTTGCAGTTTCTCCGGTGGATAGTCGAGCGCCAGCTTGTTCTCGAGAGTGGCGCCGATGTGTGCGCACTCGTTGTAGGCCGCAATTAGGATCGACACCGATGGTTCCTGTTCCTGTTTGCGCACGCGCCTCGGAGCCAGATGAGCCGCGCAAAAAACCAGCAGCGGATAACCAAAATAGACGTACACGACGCTTGCCACCATCACCCAGAAGAACCATTGAATTGCGACCATCAAGATACCTGTATCCGGCCGTGGGACGACGGGCTCACGGCAGGCGCCAAAGGCGAGCGCAAAGGTGCGGCGCCGATACGGTACCCCGGCGCCGTCAGGGGAACCGTTTGCTGCGATCCAGGCCTCCCGGCACGGATGTCAGCCGCGAACCGACGCGCGACATCCGAGAGTCCGGCAGCAAAGTACCACTCATAGCTGGAAAGTCCATAGCTGGCGAAGCTGAAGAGGATGTTCATCGTCAGCCAAACCTGCACGGCGTCGGTGAGGCGCGTCAGGAGCGGGCTCGCCCGCCCTGTCGCGCGCAACTCGCGCACGCTGATGCGCAGGTTCGAGGCGATGGACGCAATGACGGCGACCAGGATGGTGAGACCAACAAAGCCAATCTCCTGTGCCGCCTCCGTATAAAGGTTGTGCGACGGCTGATCCTCGCCGCCGAAGTTCGCATTCGCTTCCTGAGACGTCCCTAAGCCGTGTCCGAAGAAGGGCCGGCGCATCGCCACTACGAGATCCCTCTCAACACCGGCCGTACGTCCCGCGGCTGTCGCGGCGTTCTTCGTATGCTTGTCGACGATCGACAGGTACCGATCCGAGAGATCTACCGAAAGCAGAGGCAACGCCGCCGCCACACCCAACGCAACGGCGAGTGTGAGCAGAACTTTTCGGCGGCTCTTGAGCCAGACCATGCCGAGGACGGCAGCTAGCCCCAGTAGCCCCGATCTGGAGCCAGTCAGCAGCAGTGCCCAAAGCAGGACGGGCAGCAGAGCGACATAAGCCACTCGACCGAAACGGACAAGCGAGCTCAGATAGTGGAGAAACGGAATGACGGTGAGAATGACCAGCGCCAGACCATTCGGATTGATGACGTCAAAGGGGGACCCGGAAAGACGCGCCATCGTCTCACCGGCCATGTAGGCGAACGAACCCCAGTAGCCCGTTGTGACGTGCAAATACACCGGCTCGAGAACCCTGAAGGTCATCGCCACCACGAACACGAGTAGCAGACGACCCAGCCGCGCTTCTGTCGTAATGAGCTTTGCGGTAAAAAAATAGAACACCAGCGCCTTGATAAAATTCGGCAGTCCCCGATTCAGCACGCTTCCGGGCCACTGCACGAAAGGAACGACAAGGATCGTGTACACCAGCAGGGCGATAATCAGCTTGCGCGTCCGTGACGCCCCCGACGCGTCAGCGCCAACTGCCCCGGCTGCGACGTCCGTCGCTTCGTTCGGGCTCATCACCAGCAGCCCTGTCAGGAGCCCAAGGAGCAGCAAATCGAAGCGCACCATCCCAAGCACCGCGAACCGTTCGCTCAGGTGCGTGAACCAGGCGAGAACGAAGAGCAGGTACAATGAGAAGGCTGTCCTGCGCATCGGGTTCTCCGCGACCACGAACTCTGGGGGCAGAGGGCCGCCAATCCGGCCGAAGTCGGAGGCCGACTCGCCGCTGTCGCTGCCGTGGCGACGCCGACGAATGCCCTGACCGCTGGCAATACCGGCATGTCGTCCGAACGTGTGCTGCGTCTTGCCCACGGCTGCGTCAGCGTCCAGGCGCCGGGATGTGGGTGCCGCGAATGGGTTCGATCGACCACAGCACGAGCTGCTTCCAGGCAGGCACGTAATGGGGGCGCGTCCGAATGGCCTTCAGATACCACGTCAAGGCCTGCTTCCGCTGGCCCGCCTTGGCAAAGCCGTCGCCGCCGTACGTGTACGTATGAGCCCAGGCAATGTTCTCGATCCGGGGGGGGACGAGGCCTGGATTCGAATCGAGCAGTCGCTTCATGATGGCGATGGCGCAGTCCAGCCTCTTCTCGAAGTTACGTGACATCTGGCCTCCCCAGTACCGGTACAGATAGGTGACGTAATCCAGATAGGCGAACTCGAACTTCGTCGAGATCCGGAGCCACAGGTCGTAGTCGATCCCCATTGGCAGAATTTCGTCGAAGATGCCCACAGCATCGAAACATTCCTTCCGGACGATCGAGGCCATTCCCGTGACGAAGTTCTCGATGAGCAGCTCGTTGGTGATGCGACCGGTTCTCGCATGCACCTTCGTTGTCGGCAGCGGCGCTCCCTTGACGTCGACGCGCAGGAAATCACTGTAGACCACGCCAATCTCGGCCCGAACGAACAATGGCAGCTGGCGCTCGAGTTTGTCGGGCACCCACAAGTCATCGGCGTCGAGGAACGCGACGAACTCGCCGCGCGCCGCTCGGATGCCGACGTTTTTTGCCTTTCCCTGGCCACTCTGTGGAATCGAGTGAAAGTGAATCCGTGGGTCGGACATCAGCGACGCAATGGCCTCGCGGGGATTATCGGTTGAGCCGTCGTCAATGATGTGTACCTCGAGGCGATCGTAGGTCTGGCACAACACGGACTGCAGCGCTTCGACGAGGAACCTCGCCATGTTGTGCGTCGGGAGGATCACGGAAACCAGTGGCCGCTGCCCTAGGGTGTCTGTTTGAGCGTGCATTGATATCTCAGCGTCAACTCGGAAAAAGCATCGAGAACTTCAGCGGGTCTCTCGAGCGGCGACCTCGACTCTTGCGGTCGCCGAACGCGCCCGGACGACGTCTTCGACGAACCAGGCCACGTCTGCCGCAGCGGCGCCACCGACCGGTCCTTCGCTGACAACGGCAATCAGCTTTGATTTCTGAGGGGCGCCGATCAGCAGTCTGCCCACGCTGTCGGCCTTTGCCATCGCCTGCGCGACTACGCGGCCGCTCAGCTCGTGCCAGTAAACGACGAAGGTTTCGCGATCGGCGTGCCTGAAGGAGACACGGTTCACCCGGATCGGTGACGAACCTGTCAGTACTATCAGCTGAGTACCGCTGGCGTCGGCTGGAACCTCAATCTTCCGGTAGTCCAGAGCACTGGCGGTGCCGCGGTGGGCCAGGCTGCCTATGAACAGTTCGATGCGCTGACCGGTCGACGTCTCGTAGGCCCTGGCGACGAGTTCCTCGGGTTGACCGCCCACAATGAAACGCGCCGGTACGGTCCCTGCCACCGGGCGCCACCGCTCGCCAAACGACACCAGTGCATGCGGCTCGAGCGCCGCCGCGACGACCGGGTAGTTCGGCTCAACACCCGCAACACCGATCAGCACAATCGTCCCGAACAACCCGGCCGCAATCATCCGACCGCGGCCGACGCCGCGCGCACTCTTACCGTCTTCCACGCGAATCCAGGCCTGCGGGATCCGCGGGTACCGTCGCGCCAGCAGGCTCACGCCGGTGAGTACCGCGACGATCCCGATGCTCGATACGAACAATCCCTGAAGGATGTGGCCGGGCCCGTGGACGGCAGCGCTCAGCTGGTGATATGACAGGAAGCCGATAGTAGCAACGCGCACGCCGTTACTCAGGAGAGCCACCACAACGGCAAAAAGGATGACGGCTGCTCTCGGCAGCCAGCCTCGCAGATAGAGATAGGCCTGCGGCAAACCGATCGCCAGGACCGCGACGAGAAAGTTCACCCCGCTGCACACCGAGGCGACTTCCAGCGTGATGTTCGGGAGCTGCAGGTACTCCTGCTCCCGGTGCACCGGAATGTTGACCGCCTGCAGCAGGTTGCCAGCCAGCCACGCGGAGAGCAGCTGCGACGGATGATGCAACGCGTCCGTGATGGTCTCCCACATGGGTAGCATCAGGAACAGGTAGGCGAGCGGAAACCAGAGCTCGCGGACGAACCGGAGTCCCAGCATCAGCGCCACCATCCCAATCAGCATCAGGACGAGCGAGACCTCCTGAAACGCGACGATGGCCGTCAGACGTCCGAGCAGCAGGGCTCCCGCTGCCGCCGCGACGATCGCCCCGCCGCTCGCAAAGCTCGGCCGCACCGGCAGCGCCCAGAGTCGCTCGCGCCTGCGCCAGATCAAATACCCGCTGATGAACGGAACCAGGAAGCCAAAGGAGTACGTGTCGTTGGTCGCCCACTGCTGCCGAAGGATCTGGACAACCGGTGTGTACGTGGTCGCAAACGCCAGTGTGATCAACGCCCCGAGGAGCAACGCCTCTCTTGGCGTCGGCCCGGTGGCCGACAAGAAAGACCCGGGCGCGGCGACTGGCATTGTCACGTTGTTGCGTTGCTGGAGCATCGACGTCAGTCGCGTCCGTGAGGCAGAAGCACGGGTTCGACGAGCAGCGGCGGCTCGTGCAAGTAGCTCGTAGTCGCGCGCTTCGACTGGATATCCTTGTAGACGTGCTCCACGGCCTCTGTCGTCAGCCCGACGCGCGGCGCGATGGCCTCGGCGGAGATTCCATGGTTGAATCCGAACAGGCAGACATCGAGCTGCTGATAGGGCAGTGCGAAAAAAAACTCTTCCTGCGACTGCGCCAGCGAATACGTGTCGGTCGTGGGAGGCCGGCGTCGAATCTCTTCCGGCGCGCCAAGCGCCTCGGCTAGACGGTAAACCTGGGTCTTGTACAGATGTGCGATCGGCTTCAGATCCGCGGCCCCGTCGCCGTTTTTTACGAAGAAGCCCTGATCGTACTCGAGACGGTTCGGCGTGCCCAGCACGGCGTACTGGAATCGATCGGCGTAGTGGTACTCCATCATCTTGCGAACGCGCTGCTTGAAGTTCGTCGCCGCCACGATGGCCAGGTAGGCGTCAAGTGGCAGCCGCTCCCGCTTCTGGTGTCCGGCAGGAGACTCCACGACGACGGAAAAGATGTTGTATGCGCTCTGCGCCACGGCTGGCAGCACGATCTTGCTCTTGTAGCCCTCGCCGTATTCCGGCACGACGGTGCGAATCGCCTCGTCGCGCCGCTGGTAGCACCGTGACGCCTCGAGTAGGGGAGTCATGTTCTCCAGAAAGGCACGGATGCCCAGCCAGTCGGCGACGACGCGCCCGAGGTCAAGACTGTCGGGCGACGAGTCTTCCTCCGGCATGAACAGTCCGATCACGCGGTTGGCTCCGAGCGCGCGCACCGCCAGGGCCGCGCACACCGTGCTGTCGATGCCGCCAGACAGCCCCAGCACCACGCCGCGGCGCCGCTGATGCCGCACCTGCTCGCCGATGGCCGAAGCAATCCGATCGATCTCCAGCGCCGTGTCGATCTGGAGCAGGTCATCCTGCAACGTGGTCGTCATCACGCCTTCGCACTCACGGCTTTCGTCTGCAGTTTGCGCTCGACGAAAGTGGCGACGCGGGTCACCGAATCCAAGTTGGCCGGCACGAGCTCCTCGTCTTCAATCGAAATCCCGTACTTCTCTTCCAGAAAGGCGATGAGCTCGAGAACGCCGGTCGAATCGATGATCCCGCCGTCAAGGAAAGAGTCGTCGTCGCCGAGCTGCTTAGATCGCTGTCCGAAGAGAAAGTTCTCGACGATGAATTGGCGTATCTCGGTCTGAATTGTCTGCATATCTGAAATTCCTGATGAATTGGTCAATGAGCAATTGGGTAGAGAGGATGCCGACGACGCCCATGTTGTCCTTCGTGCCAAGCTCCTGTCCCGTTCGCGCCTTCGCCAGCAGCCGGCCCACTGCCAGAGGATTGAAGACGCCGTCTTCGGCAAGCCGCTTGGGGGAGAGGGCGGCTTCGGCATAGTCGATAAGTGCGCCGTCGGTGCCGAAGAAGCTCTTGGCGTCCGGCGCCCGGTACGGCTGCTTCTTTCGGTTGCGGACCGACTCGGGAATCAACCCGCGCACCGCGCGCTTGAGAAGGTACTTCTCGTTGAGCACCTTCATCTTCAAGTGCGGGGGCAGGGATGCCGCGAACTGTACCACGCGATAGTCGAGAAAGGGGAAGCGCCCTTCGACGGAGTTCGCCATCCCCATGCGGTCGCCCTGCGACGAGAGAATGTAGCCGGGGAGCAGGTGAGCCGTCTCGAGGTACTGCGCCTGGGTGAATCCGTCCCAGCCGCCATACGCGGAGGGGAGCGAGCCGCGCAATTCGGCCAGGGGATCGTAAGATCTCAGTTGCGCGCGGAAATCATCCGAGTAGAACAGCTTCAGTTTGGATGTCAGCGACCATCGCGGTAGATGCGAAAAGAGTGGGTCGGTGCAGTCCTCGGCCGTCGTCCGGAAGAAAGCGCGCAGGTAAGCTTCGGGCTGTGCCTGGATGTTCTTCATGTAGGGATAGAGCCGGCGGAGCAGCAGCGGCCGGGCCTTCGAGGCTGGGAACGCGCTCCAGAATCGACGGATCTTCGTCTCCTTGAAGATATCGTAGCCTCCGAAGACTTCGTCGGAGCCCTCGCCGGTCAACACGACCTTGTAACCGCGATCCCTTACGAGCCGCGACAACAGCATCATCGGGGCGGGGGCCGTCCGAAGCATCGGCTTCTCGGCATGCCAGATGACCTTCGGAAAGATCCGGGCGATGTCGGTACTGGTGCAGCTGATGGCTTCGTGGTCTGTTTCGAGGAAGTCGGCGACCTCGCGCTGATGGATGCTCTCGTCGAACTCGGCATCCTCGAACGCCAGCGAGAAGGATCGCAAGGGCGTTGACGTGAAGCGTTTGATGATGGCGGTGATGATGGTTGAATCGAGCCCGCCGCTCAAGTAGGCGCCCACAGGCACGTCCGCCCGCAGCCGGATTCGAGTGGCGTCGACCAGTAGCTCGAGCAGCCGCTCAGCAGCGTCGTCCTCGCTCATCTCGGTGGACGGGATATAGTCCGGCTGCCAATAGCAGTGCCGCCTGACGTCTGCGTCGGCGACGGTCAGCGAATGTCCGGGTGGCAACTCGGTGACGCCCGCGAACATCGAACGCGCGCCGAGCGGGGTCCAGAACGTGAACAGCTGATCCACCGCGAGCGGATCGAGGTCACGCTTAACCAGGCCGCTGGCGAACAGCGCCTTGACCTCCGAACTGAACACGAAGGCGCCGGAGGCGACACTGTAAAAGAGCGGTCGCACACCCATGCGATCGCGCGACAGGAACATGCGTCGCCGGCGGCTATCCCAGATCGCGAACGCCCACTGTCCGTTCAGGTGCTGAACGCAGTCCTCGCCGTACTCCTGGTAGAGGTGGAGGATGACTTCGGTGTCGGAACGCGTCGAGAAGCGATGACCACGCCGGGCGAGTTCTTCGCGCAGTTCGACGTAATTGAAGATCTCGCCATTAAACGTGATTGTAAGGCTGTCGTCGCCGTTGGACATCGGCTGATGTCCGCCCTCGACGTCGATGATGCTGAGGCGTCGATGGCCGAGGCCGCATTCTGCGTCCATCAAGAGGCTCATCGCATCCGGGCCGCGATGCCCGAGCGTGCGCACCATCCGCTCGATCGCGGCCGGGTCGGCCGCACTTCCGTTCAGATTTAGAATTCCAGCAATACCGCACATAAATCAGTTTCCGCTCAAGTACAGCTTCGCCCTCTGACTTACAAGGCCATCTTTCAAGCCAGGAGCCGCGCGCGGCGCATAGCCGCCTGGGCAGCGAAGCGCGCTTTTCTACTTCGTGGTGCCGAGCCATTCCAGAAGCCTGTGGGCATCCACAGCCTCAGGGAAATCCGCTTTCATTGCCAGCGCCCGATTGAGCGATTGTCGCGCCCGCGTGGTGTCTCCGGTTTTCGCGTATGCCTGCCCCAGGTGGTAGTGCAACGTCGGATTGGCCGGGTCCTTTTCCACGCTGGCCCGCAATGGAGAAATAGCCTGCGCCGCCATGTCTTTCTTCAAGTAGACGACGCCAATCGTGTCGTTGACTTCTGCCGCATCGGCGAGCGCGCGCTTTGCGGTCTGTGCCAACTGCAACGCCACGTCCAGATTGCCGCCGTGTTGTGAGTAAATCCATGCGAGGTTGTTGGCCGCCACGGGTGCTTGGGGGTCGAGCTGCATCACCCGCTCGAACCGCTGACGCGCGAGGTCCGTCTTGCCCTGTGATTCGAGAATAATCCCCGCAAGCGTCAACGCCGCGACCGGCTTCGGGTCGCGCGCTGCCAGCGCGTCGAACTCGACAAGTGCCGCGTCCAGGCGGCCTTGCTTCGCGTACAGCTGGCCCAAGGCACCGTACGCGGCCAGATTCGCAGGGTCGGCGACGACGACGCGGCGGAACAACTGCTCCGCACCCGGCAGATCCCCCGTGGCGGCATAGGTCCGTCCGCCGAGGAGCAGCACCGCTGGATCTGCACCCGCCTGCTGAATCCTGGCGTCGATCCGCGCGCGCGCCTCGTTGGGCTTGTGTCCAGAGAGGTCCAGGGCGATCAATCCGCTCAATGGCTCGACCGCCGAAGGGTCGGCCGCCAACGCGCGGTCGAACTCCTCCCGCGCCGCCGCGATGTTTCCTTTGCGTCCGGCCACCATGCCCATCGCGGTGTGGACGGCGGAGGACTTCGGGAACCGCGCGCTGAGGTCTACCAACTCGGACTCAGCGCGCCTCAGGTCTCCGCGCGAGATGAGCGCCTTGACCAGGACGAGTTGTGCGTCACCGTTCCGGGGTAGAATCTTGAGCGCATCCTCCGCCGTTCCGATCGACGCGTCGGCTCGGCCGGTCGCCAACTGGAGACGCGCCAGCGCGATTTTGGCGTCGCCCGCGCGGGGGTTCAGGCGCAGCACTTCCTGGTACGCGGCGATGGCAGCATCGGCTTGGCGGCGCCGCGTCTGTACCTGACCGAGTGCGAACAAAGCGGCGGTCGAGTCGGGGTGCGCCTCGACCGCCGCATTCGCGGCCTCGAGCGCCTTATCCAGTTTTCCATCCTGAAGCGACAACACACTCTTGGTCAACAAGGCCTGCAGATTCGTGCGCTCTTTTTCCAGGATTCGGTCAAGACGGCGGTACGCCTCCTCTGGACGCTTCTGCGCATGGTCCAGCGTGGCCAGCCGAATGTTGGCCTGCGACTGTGCCGAAGGCGAGGCGCTCAATGGTTCGAGAACCTGCCGGGCCGCCTCCTCGTTCTTGACGGTCACGTAGTAGTCGGCGAGCGCGAGCGATGCGGCCGAGGACTTCGTCAACTCCACCAGTTGCTTCAGATGTGGTTCTGCCTCCGCGGCGCGGTTCGTGGACAAATAGAAGGCGACAATGGCTCGATGCGCCAGCAAGTTGTCCGGATCGAGACTCAACGCGCGTTGCAGTTGCCCTTGCGCGTCATCCGGACGTCTCGCCAGCCAGTAGAAATTTCCGAGGGCAAGATGCGCGGTTGCGGAGCGGTCATCGAGGTCCACGGCTTTCTGGAACGCCCGCTCGGCCGCTTCAGCGCGGCCGCGGCGTAATTCGAGTGCGCCGAGACTCGTATAGGTGCCGCTGCGATCAACGTTGAGGCGAATGGCCTCCTCCATTTCAGCCACCGCGGCATCGAGTTGCTTGAGGCCGGCGAGCGAGTTGGCCAGAAGGATCTGCGCTTCTACATTTCGCGCCTCACGTTCGAGGGCTTTCTCCGCTCTCCCCTTGGCCTCGTCGAACCGGCCGCCCAGTAGCAGAAGATTCCCAGCCTTCAACTGAACGTCGACGCGCTCAGGCAAGAGGTCAGCGGCCCGGACGTAGTCGGGAATCGCACTTCCCAAATCGCCGATCTTCGTCTCGGTGTCTGCCAGCTTCAGGCGGATGTCTCCCGCGCGCGCGTCCTGCTGAAGGGCGTTGCGATACTCGATGACGGCCTCGGGTAGCTTGCCCTGTGCTGCGAAGCGATCGCCGTTAGCCACATAGCGCTGTTTCTCGGCCTGCGGATCGCGCGCGCAGGCGGCGAGGCTCAACGCGAGGACAAGGCAGAGGGCTGAGGACGGAAGCGCTGCTACGCGGTTCTGCCGCTGATGAGCGAACTCCGACACGCATCGTTTTCCAGCCAGCCTGTAGAGCGGAAGCATGTTGAACCCTGAGCAAACCAAGTAACGCTTACGAAAGAGCAAAGACCACTCCGGGCTGCCGCCGTGTCAGCTTCCCTCAAGCATTCTGGTTAACTCTTTATTCAGCAGGCGTTTACTCCGGTTGGAATGGAACAGTGGCTGAGCCTAGTCCTTAATAGTCTGCGATTGGAGAGACTAATGTACACCCTGCTGGCGTCTTATTGCGGCTCCACCGCTGACATTGCGTGGCCTCGGTGGCGCTGCTCCGAAAACTCGTAATGAGGGAAGGAGGATGCACAACTGCGTCAAGGGGCAGCTGTCGCCGGCTCCGACGAAAAAGGCTTGTGAGGTGAAGGCGGGTGTGACTGAGAGCGATCGGCCGGCAGGTCAGCTTGATCGATCCGCGCGACTGGGCGGCCTCTCCTTTTCTAGGCGGCGTAGAACTGGGGCTCGGCAACGAGCGCTTTCTTCTGTGGCGCGACGTTCACTGTGGCAGTTGACAAGCGTTCCCCCGTAACTGGCCGCCGACGTGCGACACTGGCGAAGAGTAGCATTGCAAGACCGAGAGCGACCAGGCTTGCCGGCTCCGGTATGGGTGCCATAGGCGCTGATGTGCCTAGGAGACTGTCGAACGACCAACCATATCCGAACTGCGCGGTGAACAGAAACGCGAGGATGAGTACGGCCCGCAATACGTTCTTCACAACCACTCCCATGACTACCTATAGCCGTTTGCCAGAACAGAACCTATCCGTCGTCGCGCTCGCCAAGTCTTCGTGATTCCCATCGGGGTGCAAAGTTCGCGCCGAGTAGTTGTGGCCCAATATCGCCCAAATTGTGTGGGCCCCAATTTTTGGAGTCGTCTGAACGGCAGACTTTCGACTTCTGAGCTCTGGACTTATTCCCGCCTTCAGCTCATGCTACTGCGCCGGAACTCATTGTTGTAGTGGTGCAGTGAGCGGCTACCATTCCCATTCACATTGCCACCGGTCGTCTTGATCGGCTCGGCCTTGGTGGCGTCATCGATGGCTCCCGCATGCGCGTGCTGGAAGATATCGGCGCCCGTGGTTTCGATGCGCACGGTGTAGGCGATTGGCAGCTGATCGAGGATCGCGGCAATGGCCTTGAGGAGCCCCGGGGCAAAAAGCTTTTCG